>DASQEG010000348.1:0-2586 GCA_035633775.1 Bryobacteraceae bacterium | reverse complement strand
CCTTGAACCTCGGCCTGCGCTACGAAGTGTTCTTCCCGGGCAGGTTTCCCGATCCGGAGAACCAAACGGTCAGTCGATACCTGCTTCAGGGCATCAATGTCGCAACGGCCGCTGAAGAAGGAATTGCATTCCCCACCAGTTCGTCAGATTGTGGCTGCCGGCTCGACAAGAACAACTGGGCACCCCGAGTGGGCGTGGCGTGGAGCGTAACGGCGAAGACGGTCGTGCGCACCGGCGCGGGCGTGTTCTACGGCGAGCCGAACAGCCTGTCCACCGAAGGCTCGCATTTCCGCAGCGGATTGCCCCGGCACGCCGAGATCACCATTCAGCAGAACTTTGAGACAACAAGCCAACTGGTCAGGAATGGCTTCCCTGAGTTCCGCACGAGTGGCGAATTGCCCCGAGGTGCATCGATCAACGTCTTCCCCGACTTTCGCGAGAACCTGACCGCCTACCAGTGGTTCTTCGATGTCCAGCGAACGCTACCCTTCGAAACACTGGTGACCGTTGGTTACATAGGAACGAAGGGAACGTTCCTGAGTACACAGCGCAATATCAATCTGCCGCTGACACCCAGTGCGTCAATCGCGGCGAACCAGCGTCTGATCCGGCCACAGTTCAGCGGCGTCCTGTTGCATGAAAATAGCCTGAACTCGAGCTACAACGCCCTCACCGCCAAGGTCGAAAAGCGCTTCTCACGAGGTCTGACGTTTCTTAGCTCTTTCACCTGGTCGAAGAACATCGATCAGGGCAACGAAGAGCTGATCGATGGTGGGCAGGGAGCCGCCACTCCATACGATCTCAGCATCGAACGCGGGCTGTCCACGCTTCATCGCGAGTTCAATTACGTGTTCAGTGGTGTGTACGAACTGCCGTTCGGAAAGGGCCGCGGCTATCTTGCGTCGGGCCCTGCGTCGTGGCTGCTTGGAGGATGGCAGGTCGGTGGCCTGGTCTCGCTTGCATCGGGAATGCCGGTTCCACATACGATCAACGTCAACAACCAGAACCTTGGGGGCGTTGTACGTGGCAATCTGGTCCGCAACCCCAATCGTCCATCGAGCGAGCGCACGGTTGACCGGTGGTTTGACACGGAGTTTGTCGTCCGGAGTGCTCCCGGAGTCTTGAGCAATGCCGGCCGAAATCTGATTATCGGCCCGGGGCGGCGCAATCTGGACGTCATGGTGGGCCGTGACTTCCTGCTGCCGGTCGAAGGGCACCGGCTTCAGTTCCGCTTCGAATCATTCAACTTCACAAACACGGCGAACTTCGGTCCGCCGAATGCAGCTGTCGGCACTGTCAACGCTGGCCGGATCAACGAGGCCGATCAGCCGCGACGCATCCAGTTAGCTCTCAAGTACCTGTTTTAACGCCGCCGCCGAGCAGGCAGTCCATTTGACTGCTCGGGACGTGAGCCAGTTGACTTACGTTGATTACCTTGAGATCACCTCTGACATGTTCTGGACGGACCACCGCGCCGGAAGGAATCCTCGCTTCGAGCAACTGGAATCGTGGGTAAGCGCGCTTGAGGACGTTATTCAGAAGTGCTCGACATGATTGTGGACCGGGTACGGCACGCTCTGTGAGCTGATCGGCTCTCCTGAGTTGTGGTTGCAGGTGCGCACATACCCGTCGGACTTTCTGCGCCAAGATGAGCTTTCAACGCGCGAGCGCGAGCGGTTGATCACGGATGCGGTGACCGGGTGCAAGTCCATCCGCTCCTGCGGCTGATCCGGTTCCGGCACGAACCCCTCTGACCATCCCCAGGCCGCGTCGCTTGCAGTGTCTGTTCCGGCCGGACGCGTCGGCCGCCGTCTCGCCTAAGCTGTTCTGGTGCCGCACTCGGGGCAGAACTTCACGCTAGCCTTCAGTGTGGTGCCACAACCCCTACAATGCGCCTGCGGCTGGCGTGCGGGCTGGCCGCAGCCGGAGCAGAACTTCCCGCTGACGGCTTCACCGCAGCTGCAAACCGTCGTTGGTGCCTCAGGAGTCTGCACGACAGCAGCTCTCATATCAATGCCCGATACATAGTCTGTCGCCGAAGCTTTGGTGTGGAGCTGCTCTCGAACCGCGGCTGCCCTGGCCTGAGCATGAGCTGCTGCTACTTCCTCACTGAAGTTCGGAGCACAGTCCTCGCACTGCCCTGAGGTGTGGTTCCAGCACACATCAGGGCAAACCCATTTGCCGCACCTCGAACACTGGCGAAAACGCGTCCTGGCCTGCTCGACTGCGTTTTTCAGAGCCTTATCGTGAGCACTGCCCCCAACCGCACGCTGAATCTCATAAGAGGAGTTGCCTGCGGAAGTGAACCAGCCGCCGAAAAGGTCAGAGGCGACTCGAAGCACCGAGCCCGCAGTTCCTGCGAGTGATGTTTCAAACTCGGACATATGTCCGTTTCCGCAATGGTCGCAGTAGAACTTGAACTGATCTCCGCGATCCGTAGACAAGTCATCGTAGTTCCGAACGAATTGGATGAGGGCCATTACCCTCGATAACGCGCAGAAAACTCGGTTGTGGGCTCACTCACATTCGGGGGCTATCGACAGCCCCGAATGGCACCGATCAAAACAGCAGCTTGAGGCCGAAACT
>DASQEG010000347.1:0-4868 GCA_035633775.1 Bryobacteraceae bacterium | reverse complement strand
AGAGCCCTACCGTTTCGCCTTCCGGGAACATGTTCGGAATCAGGCCATCGCGGACGTAGTACGCGAAGGTGCGGAGGATCCAGCCTGCTTCGCGATAGCGGCCAGTCGCCAGTGTCAAGCCTTCGAGGCTAATCATCGTGTCACGGCCCCAGTCCGTGAACCAGTGGTAGCCGGCGATGACCGTCCGCACCTCGTCACCCGATGCATGGGCTCGCGCCACGTCCTGCGCCCGCCCAACGGGAGTGATTACGAACTGATCCGCTGCAAGAACGAGCTCTGCGCCCAACCCGCTCTGCGCCTGGCGGTGCGCCGTCGAGATCAGACGGCTGCGGCGTTCGAGTTCCGCCTGGAAAGCCTGTGCAGGTCGGATCGCATCGGTGATCTCCCACGACTCGGTAGAAGCAACCAGCGTCGCATCGCATTCATTGGTTAGCCGCACATGGAAGTAACCCGGGCTCCACATCCTGCCCCGGGACTCATATCCGCGACTCTCCTCGGTGTGGTAGATCTGCTCACCGATGTAGCGCCGGTCAAATGTGAATGCCGCCTCTGCCCCATGAATGCGCACGCGCAGGGGTGGTGTGTCGGCGGTCGAGCCTGAGAACTCGTAACGCTCGCCTGTGACGCGAACCGTGTAGGGCTCATCGCCGATCGTGCCGAGCACTCCTTCATGAGGGCGGAAGTGCAACGCGGGCCTGAGTTCCAGCCGCACGTCACAACTTCCGCAGCTCACGCGATACTGCACATGCACCGTGTTGTGGCGGTACGGCAGAACAACGCGCTTCTCAATCCGGATATCGCGCACCAGCCAGGTCCATACCGGGAGACCCGACTCGAGCCGGAATTCCTCCAGGTACTCAGCACCGAACACCCGCACGTAGGTGGGCTCAAGGTGCTGCCCGCCCAACTGGATCTCTGTTCCATCACCGAAGCGCAGTGTCTCGGCTACGTCGTTCAGCATCATGCGCCGGCCATAAGGCGAAGGCAGCGCGGCGACGAGCAGACCGTGGAATCGGCGCGTAATTACGCCCGCGACTGTTCCGGACGCGTATCCGCCCAGCCCGTTGGTGACGATCCATTCGCGGTCGAGAAGCTGCTCCTGTGTGGCCTTGCCTGGCCATGGAATGCGGCGGACGATGTCGGTCATGATGATTTTTGCGGGTCGGTCGTGGCAACCGGCCGCAGCAGGATCGCTGACCAGCCGGGGATTCGCCAGTTTTGCTCTGTATCGGGCGGTGCCGTACCGCAGCCGCCATACTGCGGAGCCTCGGTGGAGAACAACACCTGCCACTCAGACGATTCCGGAGGCGCAAGCAGTGGCTCAGGCGCTGGATCCCGGTGCAGGTCGCGACCCAGGTTTACCAGCAGCAGACGATCGCCGTGCTCAGCGCTGAAGATTCGGAATACGAAGGCACTGTCGGAGAGAACAGCACCGTCGAAACGACTTCGCGACCATTGCGAGATCACAGGGTCCTCTCGCCGCAATCGCAACAGGTCGCGATGCAGAGCGATTGTCGGCCCATTGCGTTCGCGTTCGGTGCGGTCGAGCTTGCACGCCTCGAAGGTCTCGGGCGCACAGGGGTCAGCGAGGCTTGCGACCAGCTCGGGTGTCTTCAGGCTTCGCCACTGACCTACGAACTCGCGCCGCCCGTTACGGACAGAGTCGGCCAGCCACTCGGGCATGTCTGCGAAGAACATGAACGGCTTGGTTGACCCGAACTCCTGGCCCTGGAACAGCATGGGCGTTCCCGGTCCAAGCAGCACGAGGGCAGTCATGGCACGCAGCAGCCCTGGAGAGGTCAGCGTCGGAAGCCGGTCACCGCGGGCAGAATTCGCAACCTGGTCGTGATTCTCGAGAAAGGTGATAAAGACGTGCGGGGGAAGATCGAAGGCCGGCGTTCCACGCCTGTGCTTCTGCCATTTATAGTACTGGCCCTGATAAAGGTAACCGTATTTTAAAGCCGAAACAAATTCCTGCGCTTTTCCAAGATAATCGGTGTAGTACGCCTCGTTCCGTGCGGTCATGGCGACGAGGGCGGAGTGGTGAAAATCGTCATTCCACAGCCCATCCATTCCGTACCCGCCGCAATCGGGCGACCGCACAAGGTTTGTCTCCTGCGGCTCATTTTCCGCGATGACGATCGTCCTCCGGCCAAGAGCGCATTTCCGGACCTGCTGCACGACCTCACTTAGGACATGTGTGCGTGACTTGTCATAGATGTTCTGAGTGGCGTCAACTCGAAGGCCGTCCAGGTGGAACTCGTCAATCCAGTAGCCGGCGTTGTGGATGAAGTATTCGCGGGTGCCTGCCGCGCCCGGACCATCGAAGTTCAGCGCGTCTCCCCAATCGGTTGTGTATGTCGTGCTGAAGTAGTCGCGCGTCAACTTGCCGAGGTAGTTGCCGTCGGCTCCGAGATGGTTATATACGACGTCCAGGATTACCGCTATGCCCAGCTGGTGAGCGCGGCTCACGAACGCGCGAAAATCATCCGGCGTGCCGTACAGGCGCGTGGGCGCGTACATATTCACGCCGTCGTAGCCCCATCCCCAGCGGCCCGAGAAGTCGGCAACGGGCATCACTTCGAGAACATTGACCCCGAGGTCCTGCAGTTCAGTAAGATGCTCGGCTGCAGCACGCCACGTTCCTTCGGGCGTGAACGTACCGATGTGCATCTCGTAGATGACACTCTCCTCAATGCCGATGCCACGCCAGCCCTCGTCGGTCCACCGGAATGCAGACGGGTCCACGACTTGCGAAGGGCCGTGCGGCCCATCGGGCTGGAAGCGGGATACGGGATCGGGGACGAGTTCACTGCCGTTCAGCCGCAGCTGATAGCTCGCGCCGGCGCCGATGCCCGGGACCAGACCGGCGAAGTAGCCAGCCTCTTCCTCGTCCAGCGCGTATAAGCCTGGGCCAACTGCCACTTCAACCGATTGCAATGCCGGAGCCCAAACACGGAAATGTACGCCATTTCCAATGATTTCCGCGCCGCAAGGCAATCTGCGCACATTCATTGCATTCATCGAACGTTTGTACGAAGCCCGAAAAGGTGAAATCGTTTCAAACCTTCGAGCGTCCGTTAGGCATGTCGAATGGGTCCACGCCGCCGTGTGTCCTCGTGGTGGAAGATGATGATCAGGTACGGGGGTTGATCGAGGCGCTGCTGGCGAACGAAGGTTATCGGTTGATGGTTGCGCGTACGGGTACGGAAGCGCTGGATCTTGCGGCCAGTGGCCAGTGCACCGTCGATCTGCTCGTTTCAGACATGTTGCTCCCCGGCGTCAGCGGGTATGATCTTGCGGTCACACTTCGTGAGCGCTTCCCGCACATGAAGGTAATCCTCATGACGGGATACGTAGAAGGCGAGATCGTGCAGCGGTGCATCGCGGAACTCGGCGCGACGTTTCTCGACAAGCCTTTTCAGCCCGCAGTCCTGCGGCGCCTGATCCGTGATACCGCAGGCGATCTTAGGATCACAGAGCAGGTTCGCTGAACTCTTCGCGCGCAAACGCAGCATAATCCGGACGGTCCGCAGACGTTCGGTGACGGTACGTTCGGAGCACGTGCCCATGGAAGATGAGGAAGATGCCGGGCATCTGGAACGCATCCCCGCGTACCGGCCCGACTCCATGACCGCGGAGAATAGCGGCTTGAAACCCGCGCCACCACACTGAAGGACCGAGCAGTTCAAGTAGCGACCCGCGCTTCAGACCGAAGGCCCGGTACAGCGTGCAACCGGGATTCGCGATTTGAGGGACATCCTCAAGACCGTATCGCGCGAACAACTTGCGTCCATAATTCTCGTCGCTCATGTGTACGAGAACGATCCCAACTCCGCTGCTCTCAAGCTCGCGCCGCTGTTTGGAGACGTCCGACAGCGCCTCACGGCAGAATGTGCACCCGGCATGCCGCAGAAAGACCACCAGCAGCGGACCGCGCTGAGACAGCTGTTCGAGAGTATGGCCCCCGGTCGTGCGAGTGCGAAGAGCGATCGACAGGATGTCCGGCGTATGGGAGCGCTGGGCGGCCGCGCGCTGATCGAGTGCGCGCTTCAAAATGAGGCCGAAGGGCAGCCACCAGATGGCCTCAACCAACACAACCAGCCAGGCCCTGCTCCATGGCAGCCGTCCGATACCCGCGGCGTGGGCCGCGCCGGCAACGCTGAGGATCTTGGTGAGCAGACCGCTTAGAACGACGGGCCAGTGCCGAAGCGGATCCATCGACGCCATTCCGTACGCAAGTCCGAAAGCACCCACCAGCATGCCCGTACACTGCACCAGCTCCGGATACAGCGGAGAGGCAAGCCCGGCGATCTGGAAAGGAAGATTTGGCCACAGTATCAGCACCAGGCCGCCCGCCACGTTATTGGCCGATGCTGCCAGCAGCAGCCATCGGAGGGTGGGCTGTCCTTTCATAGTGCCAACAGTCATGATGCCCGCAAATGACATGAGGCTTTATTTTAAAGGTACGCTTCTGGAGCAAAAAGGTGCGCTGCCCAAGAGCGAAACACTCACAAGGTGTTCGCCCACCGGAACCTCCTCGGGTATGGCCACGTTGATTTGATCCAGACCGTCCCATGCAGCGGAGGGTCCCGCGTACAAAACGGCTGCGGCGGTTCCGCCCACTTCTGCCGAGAGGGATGCCTTTCCTAGTCCCGTAGCCCAGATTGTAAGGGTGCGCCCATCCTGCGTGATGGCCACGCAACCCGGAGCCGAGGTGACGATCGCCACGGGCCGGACGGCGTGCTGCGGCCTGTCCCGACTGCTTACCTCGACATTCGTGTCTCCCTCGGTGAGGCCGTCCGGCATCAGCCCGTTCAGTTGCGTCGGAGATGCAAAGACAAGTCGGATCGGCAGGCCAGCGACCG
>DASQEG010000346.1:0-4251 GCA_035633775.1 Bryobacteraceae bacterium | reverse complement strand
GCGTGATCGAGCGAGCGGTCCGGCATGGAGGAGGTACCCGGCAGTGTCGCCGAGCAGTTTGCCACAGCCCTCGACGTGGCGTTCCCACAAACCCAAGGCTACGATTTGCGGAGCATCGAACTTGGCAGCAGGCCCTTGTTCGATATCGTACGAATGCAGCAGGCTGGTCGACGGGGCTGCGATTCGCGAACCGCTTTGTCGGAGTGCTGGCGGCCGATAGCTCTCACGTAGAGCGGTTTCGACACGAAAGCCAATTCCGCGCTATGCAGCGCGTCAGTATCCATCTGTCCAGAAACTTCTACATTGCTGCTTGTGATGATTCTGGATGTTGGCCGCAAGCTCAGTGCTCACTAGGATCTGGAAAGGCGGCTCTATCAATCAGCTCATGCTGCAGCGAAACGGGCGTGTGTTCGAATCGACTACACGTTGATGATCCCGTTACCAGCAGGTAACCCTTGTAGGCGGGCCGGCAAGGTCTTCATCCGGTACTACGACGGGAGATCGGCAAGACCTCAAAAGACCGGAGTCCCCCCATCTGCGGGCGTTCTCTCCTGAACGAGCGCCAGAACCGCGGTACTAGGCCTTGCAATCGAGCGTTGAGAACGATACGCTTCTCAAACTTGCTTTGCAAGCCGATCGGAACATGACTGAATACAACAACGAGAACTTCAGTAGCAAAGGCGCAATCGATTGCGACCACGGGGGGGTGGAGCATGCATTATTGCTGCGGGTAGTGCCTGCGCTGCAGGTCGGTCTTAAGTTCGGATTTTGAGCCGCGATGTTCCGTACAACTATTTGCTTCGTGCTCGGCTCCGTGCTTTGCTGGAGCGCGGCCACTGGAGCAGTTGAGGAGCGAAATGGTTCGTCATGGCCGACGAAGAATCACTTCCGCGTGACCCGGTCGGGAGGCGATCCTCCGCAACTTCCGATGGCAGTGGAGTTCGATGCTCCGGCTGGCTTCAATCCTGATTCGGTCCGCGTCCTCGCGCAGGGAAGCGAACAGAGCCTGCCCGTCAAGGTCGATTGGAGAGTTCCCTGGGCTCGCATAAGCTTCCTGTCTACGGGTGCGGAAAACTACGAGATCTATTTCGATCGTGGCGAGGAGGGCGAAACTTCTCGCGCACCGGAACCAGCAATGATCGGCACTGGCGATCGGATTACGTTCGGCAGGCCGAGCGTTAGGGGCAAGTTGTCCGTCGGACTTTGGGCACACCCTGCGGCACTCGACTTCGACGGTAACGGCACCACAGACCTGATTGTCGGCTCTGCGGACCGGCCGTACAACGGCACGTACCTGTTTCGTAACGTGGGCACGAACGAGCGCCCACTCTTCAGCCGTGCCGAATGGATGGGCCCAAGCTTTAAAGACCTCACGGGGGCTGACTTCAATGGGGATGGAGCAATTGACCTCGTGGTCTCCGGCGGATTCTACTCCGACGTCCGCCGCAATGCTTTGTCGAAGTTCGTGAGCGTTGATTTGCCACGAAGCTATTTCATTAGTCGTGACGATATGTGGCAGCCGGTCGACTGGGATGGCGACGGTAGAATCGACGTACTAGCTGGTATTAGCGACTGGCGTGACTACGGATGGGATGACGCTTTCGACTCAGAGGGACGGTGGCAACGTGGCCCGGTACATGGGTACGTCTACTTTCACCGCAACGTTGGCACTAACGCACAGCCGGAATATGCGGCGCCAATCAGGCTTGAGGCCGGGGGCAGCACCCTGGATGTCTACGGGAGCCCCTCCCCTGCAGCAGTCGACTGGTTCGGACGAGGTGTGCTCGACCTGGTGACGGGCAGCTTCATGGATTACGTCACGGTGTTTCGAAATACCGGCACGCGGACAGAGCCAAAGCTCGGCGCTGGTGAGCAAATCGCAGTACGAGGCAAAGCTCTGCGCATGGACCTGTGCATGATCCAGCCCCGAGTGGTCGACTGGTTCTCGGACGGGAGGCCTTCACTGCTGATCGCCGAGGAGGACGGCAGAGTCGCACTCGCGGTGAACACTGCCCAAAAGGGAGCCCAGCCGCAACTCCGCGATCCTGTGTATCTGGAGCAGGTCGACCCGTACGTCAAGAGTGGAGCATTGTCTCGTCCTGTCGCGTTCGACTGGAATGGGGATGGCAAGCTGGACATCATCTCTGGCAACTCCGCTGGCTATCTACAGTACTTCGAAAATATTGGCACGGCAGCAGCAATACAGTTTGCCGACAGGGGTTATCTCACTGCCCGCGGCGAGGTGATTCGCCACATGGCGGGACCGAATGGATCCGTGCAGGGGCCTGCGGAGGAGAAGTGGGGATACACGAATCCTTCCATCGGCGACTGGGACCTTGATGGGCTGCCTGACATCCTGGTGAACGACATCACGGGCGCAGTTGTCTGGTACCGCAACGTCGGAACAAAACAGCATCCTGAACTGTCGCAGGCACAGCCGATTGAAGTGGACTGGAATGGTCCCGCACCGAAGCCGGAGTGGCTTTGGTGGCAGCCCGAGGGTAAGCAGTTGGTCACCCAGTGGCGTACCACGCCTCGAATCGTCGACTGGGACAAGGATGGTCTGCCGGACCTGGTGATGTTGAACCATCAGGGATATCTCTCGCTGTTCCGCCGAAAGCGCCAGTCCGGAGGGCTGACACTCGGTGCGCCGGAACGCATCTTTCTGACAGCGACCGGACGTTTCCTGAATCTGAGTCTGGGCCGTGCCGGTGCAAGCGGGCGGCGAAAGATCGAGTTCTTCGATCTGGACAGCGACGGCGACATGGAATTGATTACGGATTCCGATGATGGCCCCGTCTGGTATGAAAACGTCGGCGATCAGCAAAAGCCGATGATGCGTCAGGCTGGCCTTCTGGTAAATCTGCGTCTGCCGGGCCACAATCCTTCACCGAACCTGGCAGACTGGAACAACGATGGGAAGCCCGATCTGATCGTTGGCGCCGAAGACGGCTTCTTCTACTACGTGGACGGGCGATTCTTTACTACCGCGGTCCGCTAGCTCCGTCGCGCTCGCCGCTTCAGACCTGCGTTGCTCCAGAACGGAGCCATCGCGTCGTAAGTCTTGCGTGCGGCCTCGTGTGGATCGTATCCTGGTTTGCGGAACACCATTGCACTAACTTCCACAGCGACCCAGCGCCGGTAGCCGAGTTCTTTGAGAAGCCGGAAGTACGACTTGTAGTCCGTATCACCGTCTCCGGGCAGTAGAAACTCGTGACCCGTCTCGGTCCACCTGGCGTCCTTCAAGGTAATGAAGCCAGTGACGGGTAGCAGCTGCCGAAGACTGTTCTCCAGCGATTCCCTGGCCACGAACATATGGCAATAGTCGTAACAGACCCTCAGACGCTGGCTGCTAACCATGTGAAGCATTTCCAGTGCCCGGGCCACATTGTGGATCGCGTGCCCGGCATGTGGTTTGAAGCAGACGGTGACATCACGTTGCTCCGCGAGTTCGGCCCATGCCCGAAGTTCGTCGGCCATGAAGCCTCGAGAGTGATACCAGTCGCTGGTCCTGCCGCCAAGCATAGTCTCTATCAACGGGGGAGCTTTCGGGGCAAGATCGTGCGCGAGGTCGGCTGCAAGCCGCAGGCGCTCAATGTTGCGCGAGCGGCTGTTCTCAGTAATCGGCAGCTGATCATTCAGAGATGGAACCTGCAGCCGAAACTCGCGAAGCATAGCTCGGAGCCGCGATCGGTCGGCTGGGGACATTGTGGCAGGGTCCGTGGGCCAGCCCGGCATCAGCGCCAGTTCCACTCCGTCATAGCCAGTCGTTGCGATGAGCCGGAGAGCTGCCTCTGTCGGCAGGCTCTTCATTCCATATGTACCGATGCAGAACCCAACTTCCTGGCCAGTGGCCGCACGAAGGGCCGCAGCAGAGCTGAGCAGGATTGAGCGACGCGTGATCATGGCTCTATTCCGTTTGGTAACGATCGTGCTTTCATGTTCGGAACAGGATCAGGCATAGAACGGCGCCCACCACAGTCATCGATAATCCCCAGGCGAGCATCTGATTGAACAGCTTTTTCGCCTCGATCTCGAGGGGAGCGGCCGCGATACACAAAGCTCCAATCGTCGAAAGGGGTGATACATCAACCAGGTGTGAGCCGACATTCATCGAGAAGGCAATCGAAACAGGATCTGCTCCGAGGTTTGCGCCAAGGCCAGGAGCGGTGGGCAGGAAGGCCGGAAGCACCACGCCAGAGGTGCTGCTGTAGACGGACACCAGCCCGGTGAGGAATGCAACCAGTCCTG
>DASQEG010000345.1:0-4194 GCA_035633775.1 Bryobacteraceae bacterium | reverse complement strand
GGCCGCTGCCTACGGTGCGGTGTTGCTGAAGCATGACCGCACTGAACCCTACGGCGACGCCGGGACAGAACAGGTCCGGCAGGTACTGAACGGTCCAGACTCGCCGGCCGTGGTTCCGGTCGAGCAGTTTGAAAGTATCGCAACCGAAGGCGACCTGAACAACATGCGTTCCATCCGGTGGCGCTACGGAATCATGCTTGCGCAGGCCGCTTATGACGGGGCGGCGCCGCGAGCGATGGCGATCGAAGATGTACCCAAGCCTGTTCCGACGCATGTGTTCCTGCGCGGAAATCCAAATAATCCGGGTGTGCTCGCTCCGCCGAAATTCCTGACCTCTCTAGGCGGCAGTGACGAGAAGGTGTTCCGTGATGGCAGTGGCCGCCTTGAACTGGCGCAGCACATCATCGATCCCGGCAACCCACTCACGGCGCGGGTGATCGTCAACCGTATCTGGATGCATCACTTCGGATCGGGCCTCGTTCGGACGCCGAGCGATTTTGGCTTCAGAGGTGAGCAGCCGACGCACCCTGAGTTGCTGGATTACCTCGCGGTCACGTTCCAGAACCAGTACGGTTGGTCGCTCAAGAAGCTACATCGGGCGATTCTCACCTCCGCTACCTATCGGCAGGCGAGCACGGATAATGCCGCTGCGCGCCAGGTCGATCCCGAGAATCAGCTGCTCTGGCGCATGAATCGGAGAAGGCTTGAGATCGAAGCGGTGCGGGATGCCGCACTCACCGCGGCAGGACGTCTTGACCTCACGTCCGGCGGAGCACCGTTTGCGCTCGATGCTGAGCCCTCGGTGCCGCGGCGCAGTGTTTATGGTTTCATCGAACGCGGGCGGCTCCCGGGTTTCCTCAACGCGTTCGACTTCGCCTCGCCGGATCAGCACGCCCCGATGCGCTTTGTGACCACGGTTCCGCAACAGGCTCTCTTCTTTTTGAACAGCACCTTCGTAGCGGAACAGGCGCGCCACATCGCGGCAAAGAACAAAACCATCCCGGATATGTACCGGGCCGTCCTGGGCCGGAACGCGGAGCCGTCCGAAGTCGAAGCCGGTGAGCGCTTCCTGAAGCTGCAGCGCACCGAAGAGCGATCTCAGGCTGCGGCCGCTCCTGCGTGGCAGTACGGCACGCTCGACTCGTCGAAAGCCTTCGTTCCCTTCCCGACTTTCGTCGGTGACCGGTGGCAGGGTGGGCCTGTGCTCCCCACGACCCAACACGGCAAAGCATTCCTCCGCGCTTCCAACGGCGAACCAGGAGAACGGGAGCCGGTTGTGCGGCGTTGGGTGAGTCCGGCTTCGGGCAAGATCTCGATTGAAGGAACCTTGCGTCATGGCCAGCCGGTTGTCGCGTACGGCGACGGCGTTCGAGGGCGGATTCTCTCCAGCCGGCACGGAGAGCTGGCGTCGTTCGTAGCCAACGGCGGCTCGGCTGAGACCAAACTCAGCGGCATCCCGGTTGAGAAGGGCGAGACGCTCGACTTCATCGTGGATTCGCGCAACGATGTCGAGAACGACGGCTTTACGTGGTTTCCGATCATCCGTTTGGGCACGCAAACGTGGCACGGAGCTGAGGAGTTCGCCGGGCCCCGGCCCAAGCCGCTTTCCGCGTGGGAGCAATACGCTCAGGTGCTTTTGCAAACCAATGAGTTCGCCTTCGTCGATTAGCTGAGGAATAGCCATGCAGAGACCAAAAGATCTTTTCTGGACGCGGCGGGAGATGCTGAGCCGCTGCGGCATGGGCATGGGAGCCGTCGCCCTGACGGCGCTTATGGGGGAAACCGGCCATCTCAGCGCGGCATCGGTGGCCAACCCGCTCGCTCCGAAGCAGCCGCCCATGCCTGCTAAAGCCAAACGTGTCCTGCATCTGTTTATGAATGGAGGCGTGTCTCACGTGGACACGTTTGATCCGAAGCCGGCGCTTGCGAAGTTTGCCGGAAAGCCGCTGCCGATCACACTGAAGACCGAGCGCCGAACCGGATCTGCGTTCCCTTCGCCGTTCAGCTTCCGCCAATTCGGCAACAGCGGCACCGAGGTGAGCGAGGTCTTTCCGCACATCGGCGAGTGTGTGGATGACCTTTGCATTATTCGGTCGATGCACACCGACATCCCCAATCATGAACCCTCGCTCATGATGATGAACTGCGGTGATGTGCGTCAGGTGCGCCCAAGCTTCGGTTCATGGGTAACCTGGGGACTCGGGTCGGAGAATCAGAATCTGCCGGGCTTCATCGCTTTGTGTCCAGGCGGATTGCCGATTCAGGGCAACCAAAACTGGCGTGCCGCATTCCTCCCGGGAGCTTACCAGGCCACGCACATCGACACGCGTGAGAAGCAGATAGACCGGCTCATCGAGAACATTCGGAATCACTACTCGACGCAGCAGGAGCAGCGCCAGCAGCTGGACCTGCTCTCCGAGCTGAACCGGAGGTATCAGGAGAACCGGGCCAACGACGGGCTGCTGGAGGCTCGTGTGCAGTCCTTCGAGCTTGCGTATCGCATGCAGATGGAAGCCGACGACGCCTTCGACGTCTCGAAGGAGCCGGAGCACATCACGAAGATGTACGGCGAAGGTGTGCAGGGCCGGCAGATGCTGATCGCCCGCCGGCTTCTCGAGCGGGGAGTCCGCTTCGTGCAGGTGTGGCACGGAGCTGGACAGCCGTGGGACAGCCATGACGACATCCGAGCCAACCATGGCCGCCTTGCCCGTGAATGCGATCAGCCGATCGCTGCACTACTCAAGGATTTGAAGCAACGCGGGCTGCTCGACGACACCCTGGTAATCTGGGGCGGCGAGTTCGGCCGCACACCTACCGTGGAACTTCCTGACCCGGGTGCAAACAGCGGCATGAGCAACGGTCGGGACCACAACCCATTCGGGTTCACGATGTGGGTCGCTGGCGGCGGCTTCAAGCGCGGCCTTGTTCACGGCGCCACAGATGAGTTCGGCTTCGCCGCGGCGGAGAACCGCGTCCACGTTCACGATCTGCACGCGACGTTGCTGCACCAGCTGGGCTTCAATCATGAGCAGTTCACGTATCGCTACGCGGGCCGTGACTTCCGCCTCACCGACGTGCATGGCCACGTGGTGAAGGATCTCGTTAGTTAGTGCTGGTCTGCTGATCCAGCACAACGTCCTGCACGGCAGTCCAAGTGCCCTGCGCGTCCTTTCGCGGCTGAAGCACATATCCCCGTGCGTCACGCGGCAGCAGCGGGTCGCCCGCGAAGAAGAACTCAAAGATCTCGCGCGCGGGCTTTCCCGCCTCGACGAGGTTGACATGGATATGCGCAGGCGCGCGGTTACCCGGATACGGGCCTGGGCGAATCGTCACGATCTCGTACTCGCCGTTCGGGCCTGTCGTCAGCTGGCCCCGTAAACGCGCAATATCGATGGGGCGCCCGGAACCGGAGCTGTAGATTCCATTCGCATCCGTCTGATACACCATAATCGACGTGTTGCTGGCAGGGGCGCCGCTCGACGACCGCAGCACTCGACCGCGAATGATCAGTCTCTCCCCGGGTTCCTTGTCGTCAGCCACCCGGGCACGCCACCTGGTATCCTGTTCTCCCCTGCAGATGCATGTGGCGCATGCAAACACCAAAGCTCGTCGCGAAAGCTCTCTCACGTGACCTCCTGCGGTCAGGTTCAACAGGTCTCGAGCAAACTGACGTATGTCAGGGCATTAAGTCCCGCGCTGTCCATCCTCGTACAAACAAGTTGCGGGCGTACAATGACCGGCAGAAGGAGGATCGGCGATGACGAAGCATTCACGACGCGATCTGCTGCTGAGCACGGCGGCGGCTCTGCCTGTTCCACAGGCGTTGGTTGGGCAGACAACCTCGGCGGGCATTGCCACACGGCCGCTGGGAAAGACAGGCGTCCAGGTATCGATCCTCGGACTCGGCGGTCATCATCAGGCGCGACCGAAGGACGAGCAGGAGTCGATTCGAATTGTGCATGCCGCGATCGATAACGGCATCACATTCATGGATAATGCGTGGGATTATCACGACGGGCGCGCCGAAGAGGTCATGGGTAAGGCGCTCGCCATGGATGGCTACCGCAAGAAGGCGTTCCTGATGACGAAAGTCTGCGACCGTGATTACACGGGAGCGATGAAGCATCTCGAGGACAGCCTTCGACGATTGCAGACGGATGTGATCGATCTCTGGCAGTTTCACGAGTGCAACTA
>DASQEG010000344.1:0-4203 GCA_035633775.1 Bryobacteraceae bacterium | reverse complement strand
TGCGGCCGCCGAGTAGCTAAACAGGCCCACTAGGCGGCGCCGTGAGATGTCGTCTTGTACTTGGTTCATTTATCGCTCCTGTCCGTTCTCGAATGGTCCATCATGGGTTCCCCTCTCCTTCTCGCGGAGTTGCTTGTTCTCCTGCTCGAGTTCCCGCAGACGGCGCTCGAAGGGTCTTAGGACATCCTCAATCTGGTCTGCCGTGAAACGTGGAATGATGTGCTGCCGACAGTTCCAGCTGAACGCCTGCACCCGAATGACGTACGCGCGCTCAACCACAGCCTTGTAGCCCGGCTGGTGAAGCCGCTGGATCCACTCTCGGGCGGGTGCGCCCTCGAAAATCTCTGCGTGTCCCAGCAGTTTTAGGCGCGCCTGCCGAGGGTAGTCAACCATGATCAGTGCAACCCGATTGTCTGTGGCCAGGTTCCCCGTGCTGATGAACTGCTTGTTCCCGCGGAAATCCGCGAAGCCGATTGTGTGATCGTCAATGACTTTCAGGAACCCTGTCGGGCCGCCCCGATACTGGACGTACGGCCAGCCAGTGGCACCAACACTAGCGATGTAGAAGCTATCGCGCTCGGCAATGAAGTCAGACTCTTCAGGACCAAGGCGGTCCGGTAGAGCATCATCCCGCTGCCTTCTCTCGTATTGCCGCCGACTCCCATACTTCTCCTGCAGCGCCTTAACGGCGGGAGTGAAGACAAGAGATCCAAAGTGGTCTGCCATGAACTGGAACCTCAGCCGGCCCGCTCCTAAGTGCGGCCCGAGCTCGCTGGGTTAGCGCACTATCGCTTCAGATCCTGTTTGAGCAGGAACTCTTCCATGCGCCTGGCGATCTCCTCTCCATGTGTCTCAAGTGCAAAATGGCCGGTGTCGAGCATGTGCGTTTCTACGTTCTTGAGATCGCGGCGGTATGGCGGTGCGCCTTCGGCGGGGAAGATGAAGTCGTTCTTGCCCCAGACAATGAGCGTTGGGGGCTGATAGGTCCTGAAAAAGGCCTGGAACTCCGGGTAAAGGGGCACGTTCGTGCCGTAATCGAGCATCAGATCCATTTGGATATCGCGATTGCCCGGCCGATCGAGGCCGACTTGGTCTACCAACCATGTAGTTGGGTCGAGCAGCGAAGTGTCCGCCACGCCATTCTCGTACTGCCACCGTGTCGACTTCGGATCCACCAGGAAGTGAATTGCGGTCCTATTCTCGATTGTCGGCTCCGCCCAATACCTCTTAATCGGATCCCAGAACTCGAGGAGGCCCTCCTCATAAGCGTTGCCATTCTGCACGATAAGCGCCTGGACACGTTCGGGATGTCGCAATGCCAGGCGGTAGCCACTCGGGGCCCCGTAATCCATCACGTACATGGAGTACTTGGTCAGACCGAGTGACTCCACGAATGAGTCCACTACACCGGCCAGGTTCTCAAACGTGTACGCAAAGGCTTTGTGGTCCGGCATGCTGCTCTGGCCGAAGCCGGGATAGTCCGGGGCAATCACCCGAAAGCTGTTGGCAAGCCGTGGGATCAAGTTTCGAAACATGTTGGAAGATGTTGGAAACCCGTGCAGAAGCAGGATTACAGGTGCGTCCAGCGGGCCGGCTTCGCGGTAGAACACTTCTTGGTTGTCCACACGAACAGTCTTGTAATGAACCGGATGTTGGCTGCGCATACGAGGTTCAACTGCGGTCATAATATTTGTCCTCCATTGCTTCTTGTCGAAGAGCGACAAGCATCTGCTCGTTACGTTAAAACAACAGAGGGACCATCGCTTGCGTAAAAGTGCGATTCTTCAGCGATGATGCGCAGTTATGAAGCGGTAAGTCAGCAGGTGCAGTTCTATTGTTCGTCAAGCGCGCCCGGCGACACTCAATGCGTCGTCACTTACGTGCCAGCTGCCTGCGATCCTGGAAGCAGGCGACAGGTTGTGCGGCGGGGCTCGCCACGGCTGAAGCATACCGCCTCGACCGCATCCCTGGTGAGCCCATCCGGCGCATACTGGACATGCTAATGAAAGCTCCAGGCGATCAGGCCGTCCGGCCGGCTGCACGTGGAGTCGCTTGCGCAGGCACTTGCAACACGCTATCTACTGCTCGGCTGCTCGTTCAGCGTGCGAAAGGTGGCGCGCGTTTCCGGTTTGCCCGGGCGCAATCGTTAGCCGCGTACGGCGGAGAAAATGGAGCAACCTGGAGGCTGATCTGAGTCTCGACACTTAGCGGAAGGAGGTGGATACAGCCGTGGGCGCTGGCGTCGAATGTTCCGGGCCGCCACCTTAGGGTGCAAGCACGGTAGTCGACGATCGCTCCTGTGAGGAGCGGGTGACGAGGGACTTCATGAGTGGCGTGCGGAGCGGCGTGAACGGAACATCAACCTTCTGTCTGACGGCCAGCGCCACAACGTTTTCCGGATTTCGCGAAGTGGCCCGGTCTTGCCGCGGTGTGTATCGAGGCTCGTGGCGCTATGCACGCTGCACACTTGGAGCCGCGTGGTGGGGCCAACTGAAGAGCCGCAACCGTTCCCGCACGACATCCTGTATGGACTTGACCGCCTCCGGCAGAATCTTGTACGGCGCCAACTGGTCGCGGTCTCGCGACAGTGCCGCTTCCAGACCGCGGCGCCACGCGAGTCGTACCTCCGTGTTGATGTGAATTTGCGTAATTCCGGCGTGAATGGCTGCCGCGACATCTTCGTCCTTCGTTCCTGACCCGCCATGCAAGGTGAGGGGAACGCCGGTTGCTGTCTTGATGTCGCTGATCAGTTGAACGTGCAACCTCTTTTTTTCCTTCCCTTGCACCATTTCTCGAAGGAGGCCGTGCATGTTCCCGACGGACGGAGCCAGGACATCGACGCCCGTGGCGGACACGAAAGCCAGCGCATCCTCCGGTGTCGTCACCGTCATCCGCTGCGGAGCGAATTCGTGGATCTCTGAGCCGATTCCGATTTCGCCGATCTCGCCCTCGATCACGACGGCGGGATTGATGGCCTTGAGCTTTGCAACCGCATCCCTCGTCTCAGCGATGTTGTCCGCCATCGGAAGTTCGGAGCGATCAAACACAACCGAGTCGTACCCCGCCCGTACGGCTTCTTCCGCGCTCGCCAGAGAATGCGTATGATCTGCGTTCAGAAAGATGGGCGAGCCATACTCCTCGCGCACGGCGCGCACTGCTGCGGCGGACTGACGAACTCCCATGAAGGCTCGTTCCCCCTCGGAGAGCCCGACGACCACCGGAACCTTTAGTTCACGTGCCGCGGCGGACACAGCCTTCAGAGCAGCAAGATCGGAGATATTAAAGTGCCCGATGGCGGTCCGTGCACGATCGGCGGAGCGTAACACTTCCAGTAGGCTGTTCATGTTTTCACATTGTGACTTGCGCCGCTGCCTGGCCTATGAACGCCAAAGCCGCACGACGGACACCTACATCGTGCTCGCAGCACTGGTCGGGTCTGACAATCATATCTGTGCAGCGCCACCGTCAACAAACAGCTCAGCACCGTTGATGTAGCTGCTGTCGTCCGATGCGAGGAATGCAACTGCTTTCGCGACCTCAATTGGCATTCCAACGCGGCCGGACGGCGCGGTGGCTGCGACTTGTGCCTTCATCTGTTCGATTTGCTCGTCCGTGAGGCCCAACTCGGTTTTGTATCCGGGTGTAATGATCGTCCCGGGGCTGACGACGTTCACGCGAATCTGGCGGGTTTTTAGATCAATCGACCAGGTTCGCGCAAATGATCGTATGGCGGCTTTGCTCGCGGCGTACACGCCAAATGCCGACACTCCCTGGACGGATACCATCGAGCCGTTCATAACGATGGCGGCCCCGTTTGGCATAAGGGGAAGAGCCTTCTGGACCGTGAAGAGGGTGCCCTTCACATTGATGTCGAACGTTCTATCGAAGTGCTCCTCGCTGATCTGCCCGAGTGCCCCAAATTCTCCGAGTCCGGCATTGGCAAACAACACATCCACTCGTCCCTTCCGCTCACCGACAATAGCGAACAATCGATCGAGGTCCGTCAGTTTCGAACTGTCGGCCCGGATGGCTATTGCATCAGAGCCAATCTCCTGTACGGCCGATTCGAGTGATTCCTGACGTCGGCCCGTGATGATCACCTGCGCGCCTTCTGCCGCGAACAGTTTCGCAGTCTCCAGTCCGAGACCGCTGTTCCCACCTGTTACAACCACGACTTTTCCAACGAATCTTTGTGACATTGGA
>DASQEG010000343.1:0-4158 GCA_035633775.1 Bryobacteraceae bacterium | reverse complement strand
CGCTGAGATGCTGCGGACGAAGCGCGCCGTCGTGGCGAGGGAGGAAGACATCCTCCTCACACGCGGTAGCCAGATGGCGCTGTACCTGGCGGCGCAGGCGCTGGTAGCACCGGGCGACGTGGTCGCGGTGGAGCAGCTCGGCTACCGGCCCGCGTGGGAAGCGTTTCGGCTCGCGGGTGCGCGCCTCGTCTCATTGCCGGTGGATGCAGGCGGGCTTCGTGTCGACGAGTTGGACAAGCTGTGTGTGCGCGAGCGGGTACGGGCCGTGGTGCTGACGCCTCACCACCAGTACCCGATGACGGTGACGCTCGAGACCTGTCGGCGCATGAAGTTGCTGCAGTTGGCCGCCCGGCATGGCATGGCGGTGGTCGAAGATGATTACGATCACGAGTTCCACTACGAAGGCAAGCCCATCCTGCCGCTGGCCAGCGCGGATCACCAGGGCGTGGTTGTCTACGTCGGCACGTTCACCAAACTGCTCGCACCGGGCATTCGTCTGGGCTACGTCGTGGCACCACAGCCGGTGGTCGCGCGAATGGCAGGACTGCGCGCACTTATCGACCGGCAGGGTGACACGGTGCTGGAAGCGGCAGTGGCCGAACTGCTGAGGGACGGTGAGCTGCAGGCCCACGCGCGTAAGGCACGGCGCGAATATCAGCAACGCAGGGACGTGCTTGCCGAACTGCTCACAAAGGAGCTGAATGACCGGGTGGAGTTCGCACTGCCTCCCGGCGGCATGGCGCTATGGGTCCGGGTGAGCGATGGAGTTAGTACGGAGCTGTGGGCTAAGAGTGCTCACGCGCAAGGGCTGGTCTTTTCGCCAGGAAGCACCTATGCGCTCGAAGGGGTGTGTCCATCGGCGGTGCGCCTGGGATATGCCTCGCTCACGCCTGATGAGCTCCGGGAAGCGGTTGCGCGTCTTCTGACAACTTACCCCTACAAGAAGAGCTGATTGCTAAGCAGCCACGCCCCGGGGACGCATTGCGCCATAACGGTCTCACCTTATTGCCGCTGTTGGCAGATTGAAGATGTGCTCCGCTCCTGTGGCGACGCGCCTACCTGGACCGGCGGACTGTTACTGTGCCGTCCTACTACAATCCGAACATGACGCGCTTTGCCATTGAACACCTGCCGAGAGCCGCTGCGACGTACCACGTTAGGCCGGTCGAGTACACTCTGGCACAAACTTGGCTAAGTGCCGGTCATTTCCCTTCGCTGTGCCGAACCACGGAACTGATCGGTGCGATCGGTGCAGGTTTCGGCTGCTAGCTTCAGCAATCCGACACGTCTATGTCGCTGGCGGAGGGAGACGAAGCACTCCTGATTTCCCTTTCCTTCAGCGTTCTGCTGGCTTGGGCTGAGGGCGGCATCCCTCCCGTCGCTGATGATTGGCGGTGCCTCCTGCTTCAGGTGGACCAGCCGCGGCTTGACGCCTCTCCGGTCGCCATGGCGCGGTCCGAGCACATCCCATCGGCTTCAACCCAGATTGACTGAACCGGCGCTACGCCGGGAGTACCCGCAACGACGCTCTTCAGCGCTGCGCCTGCAACGTAGTCGGTTCAGCAGCCAGTTGGATGACAGATCAATGTGGCCGCTGGGTAGCCCGGGCAGCTCTCGCGCGGGACGCGAGTCCTGATCTGTCCAGGTCAGCAGCTCAGGGGGTGAGGCCATAAAGAAGTCGCACAGCCGAACGGAACAGCGGTGAATAGAGCTGTCCAAAGAATTGCCACGCCACCAGCAGTCCAACAATACTCAGCATTCCCATGCTCCGGCTCAGCTCAGCCAAACGCCGCGCCTGTGCTTGCGGTAGCGCCAGCCCAAGCGCCGCCCAACCGTCGAGGGGCGGGACCGGAAGCAAATTGAAAACGCCGAGCAGCAGATTTAGCGAAAACATAATGCTCAGCAGCACGGCCGCGGCTTCCGGCAGACCTTCAGACGCTCCGGTGATCTGAGAAAACCGTAGGAACTCGGGCGGGCTGAAGAACCCGGCCGCGAGTCCTATCCGGATCCCGCCTGCGGCGAGAACGGCCAGCGTGAAGTTCGCAGCAGGGCCTGCCAGAGCCATTGCGGCAGCACGCCGAGGATAGGTGTACGCCCAAGCTCTATCGTACGGAGCACTCGCCCAGCCCATCATCCACCCCGATGTCGCGAAGGTCAGGAGTGGTACGATGACCATCCCGAACACCTCACGGCGTATATGTGGCAGCGGATTCAATGATGCCTGTCCGCCGGCCTCGGCGGTACGGTCGCCGCCACGGCTGGACACCAGCGCGTGCGCGGCTTCATGGCAGGTCGTGGAAAGCAGGAAGACCACATACCATAGCGCTCCCAGAGCAAATTGATTCAGATCCATTCCACTTAATCTTCTCCGAACTGACTGAGACCGATGTGCTGCAGGTGGTCATGGACCCGAGTTGCTTTGACGGCAGACGGACGAGTTGCAACGGCGCGATCAGCAACTGAAAGATGCTAATCTTGCTGCTGCGGAGGATGATATGAACGTTGAATCGTATTCGTGGGGCAGATCGCTTGCTGCTGATGCTCTGCCGGAAGTACGGGCTGGCTTCATTCGCCGCACATACGGGCATCTCGCCGGCGCCATTCTGGCTTTCGTTGCTCTGGAGACCATGCTGTTCCAGACCGCGCTGCCGGAGATGATGATGGAACTGCTCGCAACCAGCAGCTATTCCTGGCTGATTGTCCTTGGCCTGTTTATGGGAATTTCGTACATGGCGGAAAACTGGGCACAGTCACACACATCACAAGGCATGCAGTATGCCGGACTCGGATTGTACGTACTGGCTCAGGCGATTATCTTCGTACCACTGCTCTATATGGCCGCTGCAATCAGCGGTACTGAGGTGATCGCTTCGGCCGCACTCGTTACGCTGTTGCTATTCACGGGCCTTACGTTCACAGTCCTCACCACCCGTAAGGACTTCAGTTTTCTCGGCGGGTTTCTGAAGATCGCGTCTTTTGTGGCGCTCGGCGTCATCGTCGCGAGCCTGTTGTTCGGGTTCAGCCTCGGTGTTCTGTTCGCATCAGTGATGGTGATCGTGGCCGCCGCGGCCATCCTCTACAACACGTCCAACGTGCTCCACCGCTATCACACCAGCCAGCATGTCGCCGCCTCACTCAGCCTGTTCGCCTCCGTTGCGCTGCTTTTCTGGTACGTTCTGCGCATCTTCATGGGCTCCGGTCGGCGGAGCTAAGTTTGCCGGGACACACGTTCTTCGTTTCTTTCCTTTGAGGAGCGAGGCTAAACTGAGGCCAGCATAAGATCTCCCTGACGCCGGGTTATCGCTGAAGGCAAAGAAGCCGTTCGCCCATGGATGGCATCGACGTATTTGGAGCCGCAAAGTTCACGGTCGCTAACTTGATTGCCGAGGGTGAATCGTCACCGCAGGGGTTCCGAAGCGGTCACACACTTGCGCTCCACTGGAGATCGTCGCTCCCGTAGCACCGACTTGACGAGACAAGGGAGCAGACCTTTTTCGACCTGGTCCGGGCCCGCACCTTCTCCTGAGTTGCATATCGGCGAGGGCCGTGACTTCTTTAACCGATGGGCCACAGCGAATCGGTTGCGTCCGAAGCGGCGCTGAACCATCCAAAAAGCAAGGCAGCGCCTTTGACGAATGCTATTCTGGAACCTGCTGCTTGGAGCCTGCTACTTGCATCGTATTCCATTCATTGTTCTTAGCCTCTCTCTGATTGTGCCGTTTGCGTCGGCCGAGCCGGACGTGCGCGAGGAGCAGGCCGTCGGGGACGTCGTGTCGAAGTACCAGGAAGCGCTTGGCAAGCAAGCCGGCCGGACACGTAACGTCGCCATGGACGTCACCATGGAAGCGAGCATCCCCAAGCTGAAGAAGCACGGCCGCCTGAATGCGCTTCGGCGCATCTCCGACCTCGGCCGCATCACCTATAAAGTTCTCGGCTTTTCAGGCGATGACACGGTAAAGAAGGAAGTCATGGCGCGGTTCATGACCGCCGAGGTCGAAGCTGCGCAGAATCCGAAGGGCAACATCACGATTTCCCCGGAGAACTACAGCTTCAAGTACAAAGGCGAATCGGCAAAGGACGGGCGCACCGTTCACGTCCTCGAGCTTAAGCCGAAGCAAAAGCGCCTCGGGCTCTTCAAGGGCGAGCTTTGGCTCGATC
>DASQEG010000342.1:0-6015 GCA_035633775.1 Bryobacteraceae bacterium | reverse complement strand
CGGCGCGAAGGTGTCGAACGTCTTGCCCATGAGCCACTGCGACGTTCGCAGCTGGTAATCTCGGGCACTAACGTCGTTCACGATGGTGTAGCCGAAGACGTGCTGCTCCCAGTTGTCTGCCTTGATTGCGCGCCCGCCCCTGCCGATGACTACCGCGAGTTCAGCCTCGTAGTCCGGCTTCTCGGAAACCTTCGGCAGCACGATGGGCTCGTTAGGTCCGATGACCACATTCGGGAATTTATTGAAGATTGTGGGTACTTCAGGGATCTCCATCTTCGATTCGATTGCATGATCCCGATAGTTCAGACCCACACAGATGAACTTTGAGGGACGCGGCACTGGCGAAAGCAGCGTCACGCCTGATAGAGCAACAGCGGAGGCTGATCCCGTCCCCCTGGCAAATGACTCGGCCGTGCTGAGCGCGGCATCACCTCCCGCGATCAGTTCGATTACGCTGCCGAAGCCGGCGCCGGATAGTCCGACCACCTTGTCATCGACTATGATTCCCGCCTCAGGCGCGCTTCCGGCATTGCGGAATGTAACAATTCGCATGAACTCTGTTTTTCCTCGAAGTTAGGCATTGTATCACCGCTATGCTGGTGAAGGATCATGCCAAACGAATATCTGCAGAAGCTGTTCTCGCTTGAGGGCCGTACCGCCGTCGTGCTGGGCGGGACGAGCGGCATCGGACAGGCGATTGCGCGTGGGTACCGCTCCGCGGGAGCGAATGTGGTTGCCACAAGCCGCGACAAGGCAAAGGTGGACGCAATGGCCGATGAGTTCGAAGGTGCCGGCAGTCGCACGTTGCGCATCACAAGCGATGTGAACAGCCGGGAAAGCCTCCAGGCGCTCTGCGATGCCACAATTGAAGCGTTCGGCACGGTGGAATTCCGTTTCGTGACGTCGGGAATGCTGAACAAGGCAACTTCAACCGACATCTCAGACGAGGATTGGGAGCGCGTTATGGACGCGAACCTGAATGGCAGCTTCAAAGCAAACCAGATCTTCGGCCGTCAGATGCTGAAGCAGAAGAACGGGTCAATCATCAACACCTGTTCGATGACAACGTTTGTGACCTTCAACGAAGTAACGCCGTACGCCGCGAGCAAAGCGGGAGTCGGCATGCTGACCAAGCAACTCGCGACGGAATGGGCCAAAGAGAACGTTCGCGTGAACGCTATTGCGCCCGGAGTGTTTCGGACCCCGCTGAACTCGGCGGCACTCGACATCCCGGAGCGCGCCGGCGCCATTCTCGGCCGTACACCGATGGGCAGGTTTGGACATGTGGACGAACTGGTCGGCACGGCGCTGCTCCTGGCCTCGTCGGCAGGCTCGTTCATTACCGGGCAGATTATTGCTGTGGACGGCGGATTTTTGGCTAAGGGAATCTAGCCGGACTGAAAGGCTGGAGCGTCCCCCTGCTGCGGGCCGGGGGACGCAGAAAATGGACTAGGCGACTTTCTGGACTTTGCCGTTTTTGATGCAGGAAGTGCAGACTTTCAGCCGCTTCGTGCTGCCGTTGACCAGCGCGTGTACGGGCTGCAGATTGATGTTCCAGCGTCGCTTGGTTACGTTATGCGCGTGGCTGATGCGGTTGCCGAATTGAGGCCCGCGGCCACAAAGTTCACATGCTTTCGCCATAAGACAGGGATCTCCTCAGGAATGCAAAACGTCAGTGTAACACGCCGACAAGAGCCGTGAAAAGCGCCGCAATCCCAAGAAACGTCCCGAACGGGAGTTCGTAAGACGCGGCATTTTTGCGCATAATCGCGATGTACAAGAGACCGGAAACGCTGCCAAGCAACGATCCTGCAAGGAGCGTCATCAGCGTTCCTTCCAGTCCGAGGAAGGCGCCGATACACGCGATCATCTTCACATCTCCCAGCCCCATCCCTTCGCGGTGGCGAATCAGCTTGTAGGTGGCGCCGACCGCCCACAGCAGGCCGGCCAGCAGAGCTGCCGCAAGTGCCGCTTCAATCACCGAGACCATCCGGCCGTCGAGGCCCGGGGGCAGCATCAGGCCGAAAAGGCTCGCTGGAAGCGGTACAAGCCATGCGAGGGCCACTCCGGCGAGCGTACCTCCCAGCGTGAACTCGTCAGGCAAAATTCTGGTCTCGAGGTCGGTAATGACCAGCACGACAAGGATAGCGGCGAATATGCATAAGCGCACGGCGTAAAGCGTCGCCCCGAACTGAAGCACCCCGACCGCGAACAGAATTCCGGTCAGCAGTTCGACAACGGGATAACGCCAGTGGATCGGCGCTTTACAACTGCGGCACCGGCCACGGAGCAGCAGCCATGACAGCAACGGGACATTGTCATACCAGGCGATTTGAGCTGCACAGGCGGGACAGAACGACCGTGAAGGCTGAACTACGGACAGGTCGCGAGGCAGGCGGTAGATGCATACGTTGAGGAAACTGCCGATGAGAAGACCAGTGAGCGCTGCCAGCGCGGCTTCGAGCAATCAGAGCACCTGGGAGTAGACGCGGCGCGTCGCCTCGACCATGTGCTTGAGGGAGAAACGCTCTTCCACGAGCCGTCGCGCATTCCGCCCGAGTTCCTCGCGCATGTCGAGAGCTGTGGCGATCGCGGCAGCCACTGCCTCGGGCTGGTTTTCAGTCAGAATGCCAGTGACACCATCAACGACAATTTCAGGCAGGCCGCCGACTTTGCTTGCGACCACGGGCACTCCATGTGCCATCGCAAGCAGTGCTGCCGAACCCAGCCCTTCGCTGCGCGTGCAGTACACAAGCAGTGCTGCGTCGTGCAAATCGCGGTCGAGGTCGGTGGAGAACTGCACGTCCACTCCAGCCAGTCTCGCAGCCGAGCGGGTAAGATCCGCCCCTTTCATCGCGTCGTCAGTTGCTGGGGCCAGGATGCGGGCGCCACGCGCGGGTGAGTCCGGTACAGCTACTCCGTCGTAAACGACCTCGATTCGCTCGCCCGGTACTCCGCCGCTGACAAGGGTTTCGCGGACGTGGTTCGATACGGCCAGATAGCGGCGTGGACGACCATACTTCCAGCGGGAGAGCACCGACTGCCCGGGCGGAAAGCTGACCCGCCGCGACACTACCAGCTGCGATGCTCCCAGCGCCGCTGCCCACGTATGGCAGCGCGCATCGTGAGCATGCACCAGGTCGGCCCGACGTACGGCCGCAGCAAGGCTCATCATGTTCAGCGGTTCTGCCTCGATGCCGCGCTCCCGGGCCGCCTTCAGCAACGGACCTTCAGCGGCGGTAAGCAGCGCGTTCCCATTTCCCAGCCCGGTGAGCAACGAGAGCACCTGCCACTGCCCCCCGCGCATCTCCCGGCCAGAATCGAGGTGAAGTACACGCATCAAGGGCTTCCTCCCCGGCTAGTGTTCTCGCCGCGGCGCCATATCCCGCGCCTTCGCGTATTTTACGTAATTGTAAAGCGCGCCCATCCACGCGATGCTAAGTCCCTCCGCCCCGTCGAGGTAGGCCCTCTTCAGCACACGCGTACGGAAGAAGGTCCACAGCGGAGAAAACAGCAGATGCCTCATCGCCGGCCGTGTCCCCTGAGACACGAGTTGCTGCGCAGCGAGCGTGGTGTAACGGTCCAGCGTTTTGAGGTGTTCGGACAGCGAATCGCACGTAAAGTGAAGCAGGTCGGATTGCAGGTGTCCGATCCGGCCCTTAACCTCGACCGATTCGTGGACGAACTCCCCTACCCAGCGCGCCCGCTCCCGGTGGTACAACCGGACCTTGCGATCGGGGTACCAGCCCGAGTGCCGAATCCATCGGCCGAGATACTGTGCCATGCGCGGCATCGTGTAGGCATCGAAGGTGGGACCATTTTTCCTGATCTGCCAGATCTCGCCTTCGAGTGCTTCGCTCAGGGCCTCGTCCGCATCAATGGACAGAATCCAGTCGTGCTGCGCCTGCTGGGCCGCGTAGTTCTTCTGACGGGCATAGCCGGGCCATTGGCTTTCGTGGACACAGGCTCCCAGCTTGCGTGCTATTTCGGCGGTTCGATCGGTCGAGCCGCTGTCGACTACCACGATCTCGTCGCAGCAGCGCAGGCTTTCGATCGCACGCGCTATGTTTCGCTCCTCGTTGAACGTGATGATCGTGGCCGTGATCTTCATGCCATCAGATATGAACGGGAGTTACCGAGAAAGAGGCCACGAAGATGATGGCTGCGAGCAGTCCAAGCCAGCGGCGTATGCGGCCCGGCGGAGTCGGGTCATAGATTCGGGGGTGGCGGCGCGCGAGCATCGCCAGGAGTGCCGCCCAAAGCAGCCATACCCATGAGTAGAAGAATCCAAGCGGTATGAGGGCAACGATGAACAGCCATGTGAGCGGCTTGTGCCACCGGCCAACAAGCGAGTAAAGAATGTGACCGCCGTCCAGCTGACCGATCGGCATCAGGTTGAGTGCCGTCGCAAGCACACCGAACCAGGCAGCGCGGGCGACAGGATGCAGCTGGATGTCGGTGTGCGGGACTCCGGGAAAGATCAGAGCCTCCATTCCGCGCAGCAGCAGCGGAGTGCTAAAGCTGAAGTCGCCGGCCTGAGCAATCCCCGGAATGATCCGGGAGTACGCCAGACCGATGGCCAATGCGGGCAGCACGAATGCGAAGCCCGCCAGCGGCCCGGCGATCCCGACGTCGAACAACTGGCGGCGCGATGTGATCGCTGAACGTATGCGGATGAATGCCCCGAAGGTGCCGATCAGCGTAGGCGCTCCGATGAAATACGGAAGGCTTGCGTTAATGCCGTAGTAGCGGCAAGTGAGATAGTGGCCCATCTCGTGGGCAAACAGGATCAGCAGCAGCGTCAGCGCGTACGGCAGCCCGTCGGCCAGTCGGCGCCAGTCCGAGTACACCGGGAAGAAATCATCGAACGAGAGAGGCCGATTGCCTTCGAAGCTCGCGGAAAAAGCGGCTCCTGCAGCCGCCGTGGTAAACAGCGTGATCAGGAGCAGGACGACGTGCAGGGCCAGCCTGCGGCGTGCGGATCTCACCGCTCTGAACCTATTGGAGCGACTGCAGCTCCTTGCCGGGTTTGAAGCGCACCGCTTTTCCGGGCGGGATCGCAACCTCGGCACCCGTTCGCGGGTTCCGGCCGATTCCCGTCTTGCGCGGGCGGACGTTAAAGATCCCGAACCCCCGAAGCTCGATTCGCTGGCCTTCTGCGAGCGCGCGCTTCATGCTGTCGAACACGGTTTCGACCGCCATCTCGGCCTTGGTTTTGGTAATCCCGGTGCGGGATACGACTTCGTTGACGATATCGAGCTTGATCATCGGTGTCCTTCGCTGCCCGGGCGCCGGTGCCCAAACACAACCACATGATAGGATTGACTTTAGGCTGATGTCAAGCCCACGTACAATGCAGGCAGTACCTTCGGTGGATCCCCTCCTGTTCCGCAAGGCATGCGGGCGTTTCGCCACGGGGGTCGCTATTGCCACAGTTCGAGGCCCCGATTCGACACCTTACGGGCTGACGATCAACTCGTTTACGTCAGTTTCATGCTGCCCGCCGCTCGTGCTCATCTGTGTCGATTACCGTTCCAGTCTGCTGCCGATATTTCGGTCAAGTTCGTGGTACGGGCTAAACTTCCTCGAGGAGTCACAGCGGCCGCTGGCAGACAGATTCTCGCAGCGGCAGCCAGACCGGTTTGAGGCCCTCGACTGGGCGCCCGGACAGACCGGGGTTCCACTGCTTGCAGGTTGTCTTGGTTCTATGGAGTGCGCCGTGAGCCAGACGGTTGAGGCAGGCGACCACGCCATTTTGCTCGGCGAGGTTGTGGCGGCAGAGTGGCGTGAGGGCCGGCCTTTGTTGTATTACGGAAGCTCTTACAAATTTCTTGCATCTGACTAGACGGCCGATGTGAAACAGCGCCCATTCGCCAGCGTCACAGAAGCAGGGCCATGTTGTGTCTATGACCGCCATCACTCCGCTGAAGACTAAGCGTCACAGTCGTCCTGTCGAGATCCTGCTGGTTGAGGATAATCCCGGCGATGTCCGGCTAACGCAGGAAGCGCTGAAAG
>DASQEG010000341.1:0-3307 GCA_035633775.1 Bryobacteraceae bacterium | reverse complement strand
TGCGGCTCGGGGCTCCAGCGGGACGTGCGCAATTGCAGGGAGGGTGAAGGTCGCTTCGTACTTGCGGTCGGCAGTCCGAAGAGCGGCTTCTGCGTCGCCGCGCGTCACGAGCGCAGGGTATCGTCCGCCCTCTCCCGGCTTTGGAGGCACCGATTTCTCACGCACAGAGGCCATGAACACGTCCGTTACAGGGAGCGGCTCCGCCTGCCACTCGGCGCGGACCTGCGCCGCCAGACGCTGCGCCTGCTCGGCATTCGGCGCCAGAACACCTAAAACGTTTCCGCTTCGAATTACCCCGTCACTGGGCGAGAGGACCCGGTTAAGTGCTGCTTTGTATGCCGGTGGGCGAACGACGCGCGCATGCAGCATACGGTCGACGCGGAGATCCGAGGCGAACTTCTTCGCTCCTGTCACTACGCTAAGACCTAAAGTTGTTGCCGGAGCCTGCACGTCCCGACTGACAGCAGTACGAGCAGTTCTCGCGGCTGCTCGGATCGCTGGAATGGTCTGAGGCGTCGTCAAACTCCCCCAGGTACCGCCGTCGTCGGGGCAGAGCTCGGTGTCACCCATGACGACCCGAACGCGTTCGGCAGCGATGCCCATTTCTTCAGCGACAACCTTCGTGATCGACGCCCGAACGCCCTGGCCCATGTCGATCTTGCCGGTGAAGACCGTGACTGCGCCGTCATCACCTGCATGGATGCGCGCCGCGGGTGCCGCTCCTCCGGAGCGCAGTACGGTCAGCAGAAGGCCTGTACCAAGCAGGCCCAGTTCGCGACGGGAGAACTCGAACCGGTAGTCGGGGGTATCGCACGCCTCGACGTCCGCAACGTATCGAGCTTTCGCGTCGCTCATGGACCTCCTACTTCTGCGGCGGGCCGTTGGTTGGACCGGACGGGGTAACGGCCGGGGAAGCAGCGGGCGTTTCCGGACCGAAGTACTCCGGATCCAGAGTTACGGTTGCCTTCTGTCGCAGCTGCTCGACCGCATCGCGGGCGCGCTCGGGCCGCATTTTTCCCTCAATGTCGGTCTTTGTTTGATCGAAGGTCTTTGTGTCGCGTTTTGTGACCTCGATCAGGTGATAGCCAAATTGTGTCTTGAGTGGCTCTCCCAGCTGGCCGACAGGCTGACTGAACACTGCTTTGTCGAACTCAGGAACCATCTGCCCGCGGCCGAACGTACCAAGATCGCCACCGTTTGCACCGGACCCGACGTCGTCAGATTCTGCTTTGGCCACCTTGGCGAACTCCTCACCGCCCTGGATGCGTTTACGCAGTTCCTGGGCCTTTGCAAGCGCCTGCTCCTCACTCAGCTCGGGCTTTCCTTCCCGCTGCTGAACGGGTGAGCCCTTGAATTTGATGAGAATGTGGCGGGCTGAGGCCTGCTCGTACTCGTTTTTATGCTCGTCGTAGTACTTGCGAACGTCCGCCTCCGAAACTGCCGTATTTTTGTTGATGTCGTTAAACACGAGACCGGCGAGCATATTGTCCATCTGAAAGCGCATTCTCGCCTGAAGTGCCGGATCCTTGTCCATGCCTTTGTTGCGAGCTTCTGCTGCCAGCAGCTTGACCCGCACGATCTGCTCGGCGAGCTGTCGCTTCATCGGCCCGCGCGCCTGGGCGCGGGCATTTTCGGGCAGCGACTCGACTAGCGCGTCGAATTCCTTATCTGTTACGGTTTCCGAGCCGATTCGAAGGACAACCTTTCCTTGCGCGGCCTGGGGCTGCGCAGCAGGCGTGGATGTTGCGGCTGCTTCCGCGGCCGGACGAGGCTTTGTCTTTGCCGCAGCCGGCTTTGATCGCGCGGCCGGTTTTGATGCCGCGGGCCGCGGCTGCTGAGCTGCCGCAACAGCGGCCATAAACATCAGAACTGCTGTCAATCTCATGGGGAGCTTCCATTGTCGCATTTGCGGTCCACGGCCGGATAAAATTGAGGTTTCACATGCGAGTAGCGCTCGCCCAGACAAACAGCGTTGTGGGCGACCTCGCCGGCAACACCGACCGGATGATCAGCTACGCGCGGGAAGCCGAAACGCGTGGCGCTGAGATCATCGTCTTCCCGGAGCTCTCGATCACCGGGTACCCGCCTCGCGATCTCGTCGAACGGCAGGCATTTCTTGAAGCAGCCGAGGCCCAGTTGCAGCGCCTGGCGACGGAAACGGCCGAACTCCGCACGGCGGTCCTGTGCGGATATACAGGGCGTTCCGCCTCCACGAATCCGGGGAAGCGGGCCACCAATAGTGCAGCCGTGCTCCACCGGGGGCAGATTCTGTTCCGTCAGGACAAGATGCTGCTGCCCACCTATGACGTTTTCGATGAAGCAAGATATTTCGCGCCTGCCGAACATCAGGATCTGCTCAAGCTAAGCGACCGCAAGATCGCTGTGGCGATCTGTGAGGATGCGTGGAACGATCGCCAGTATTGGGAGCACCGGCTCTACCGGCGCGATCCGGTCGAAGAGATGGCAACGGCTGGAGCCTCGGTGATCCTGAGCATCAATGCTTCGCCTTACCATCTCGGCAAGCGCGAATTGCGCCGCGGCATCTTCAGAGCTGCGGCTGCGCGGCACGGTGCTCCTGTCATTTATGTCAATCAGGTCGGGGGCAACGACCATCTGGTGTTCGACGGCAGCAGTTTCGCGATGGATCGTCATGGCAACCTGATTGCGTCGGCGAAGTCCTTCAGTGAAGATCTTGTGCTCGCGGATCTTGAAAACGGGACCGGCGATCTCAATGCGGACTTCGATGATGAGCTTGAGGCGGTGTATCAGGCTCTGGTGCTTGGCACTCGGGATTACGTTCGTAAATGCGGGTTCCGGAAGGTCATCATCGGATTAAGCGGCGGCATCGATTCGTCACTCACGGCGGTCATTGCCGTCGATGCGCTCGGTCGGGAGAATGTGGCGGGCGTCGCGATGCCGGGCCCGTTCTCGTCCGATCACAGCCTTGCAGATGCGCGCAGCATGGCGGAGAAGCTCGGAATCGAGTTTCACATTTCGTCGATCAATCCGCAGTACCAGAGTTTTCTGTCTGCGCTCAAGCCGGTGTTCGCCGGTCTGCCGCACGATGTGACCGAGGAGAATCTGCAGTCACGCTTACGCGGCGCTACGCTGATGGCCATCTCAAACAAGACCGGGGCGCTGGTCCTCACTACAGGCAACAAGAGTGAGCTCGCAGTTGGATATTGCACGCTGTACGGGGACATGTGCGGCGGTTTGGCTGTGATCAGCGATGTACCGAAGACTCTTGTGTACGATCTGTCACGGGTTGGAAACCGGCGCCACGACAACGCCATTCCGGAGAGCGTTT
>DASQEG010000340.1:0-3511 GCA_035633775.1 Bryobacteraceae bacterium | reverse complement strand
CACATTCAACGGGCGTGTTCAGGCCGTCAATCGAGCGCTGCAAGGCCTCTTCCCGCCCGAGCAGGTGCAGCGTGCATCGACTCTCAAAGATCTGTTCAGTGCGGATGACCTGGCCGAGATTCGCTACCTGATGAACCGAGCACGCCGAATGAGCGTGGCTGCCAGTCAGCTGGAAATTCCGCGCGATGGAAAAGTTCTGCACCTGTCTGTAACGGTCGCCTCGCTCGAAGACAAAGTGAACCCGGGATTTGTCGTTGTGCTGGAAGACACCACCGACATGCTGCGGGCGCAGAAGGCTGCTGCATGGCATGAAGTTGCCCGGCGGATCGCGCACGAGATCAAGAATCCGCTCACCCCCATCTCCCTTTGCGCAGGCCGCATCGGCCGACAACTGGATCGGCCATGGTCCGACGACACCGCAGCCGTCGTGAGGGACTGTACGCAAATCATTTCGTCGGAGGTGGAGACGCTTCGGACGCTCGTGGATGAGTTCTCACAATTTGCACGGCTGCCCGCCGCGCAACCCGCTCCTGCTGACCTGAACGAGGTGGTCGAGAATGCGCTTGGTGTGTTTGCGGGCCGCCTTGAGGGCGTGGACGTCGTGCGAAGCCTGACGCCCGGACTTCCGCAGGTCCGCATCGATCGCGAACAGTTCAAGCGGCTCGTGGTTAATCTTGTGGATAACGCTGCCGAGGCAATGGATGAGAGCCTGATGAAGCGGTTGTATATCGGTACCGCCTCGCCCACGCCCGAGATCGTGGAACTGACGCTGGCCGACACAGGGTGCGGCATCACGCCAGCGGACAAGGAGAAGCTGTTCTTGCCCTACTTCACGACCAAAAGTCGCGGAACCGGCCTTGGTCTTGCGATCGTGAACCACATTGTGTCTGAGCACGGCGCCCACATACGCGTGGAAGATAACCAGCCTTCCGGCGCACGCTTCATTATCGAGCTCTCCGCGGCGACGGTGGTTGATTCGGAGCTTGCTCCGGTAGAGGCGCGCGCATGAGGCGTGCAAGGGTGCTCATCGTCGATGATGAGCCCGGGATCAGAGTTTCGCTCGAAGGTGTGCTGGGCGACGAAGGCTATGACGTAACCTCGGTCGGCGACGGTGAGAGCTGCCTTGCGGCTGTGCGGGAACAGGTCTTCGATGTATTGCTGCTGGATGTGTGGCTGCCGGGCCTCGATGGCATGCAAGTGCTGACACACGTGCAGACCATACCCGCTCCTGACAGGCCGGTCACGATCATGATCTCTGGTCACGGCACTATCGAGACTGCCGTCCGGGCAACCAAGCTAGGCGCCTTCGACTTTGTTGAGAAGCCGCTGACGGTGGAAAAGGTCGGCGTGGTCGTGAAGAATGCCGTCGAACACCGTCGTCTCCAGCGCCAGATTGAACAGCTCGGCACCGACACGTCGAGGACCGTGATCATCGGTGACAGCGTTCCGATGAAAGCACTGCGTCAGCAAATGGCGCTGATGGCAAATACGAACGGGCGCGTTCTGATCTATGGCGAGAGCGGAACGGGTAAGGAACTGGTTGCGCTTGCCATTCACCGCCTCAGCCATCGATCCGCGGAGCCGTTCGTTGAGGTGAACTGCGCAGCCATTCCGGAAGAGTTGATCGAGAGCGAGCTGTTCGGGCACCGCAAAGGAAGCTTCGCAGGTGCCATGGACGAGAAGGTGGGCAAGCTCCGGAAGGCCGATGGTGGAACCCTGTTTCTGGATGAGGTCGGCGACATGAGCCTGAAGACGCAGGCTAAAGTGCTCCGCGCACTCGAGGAGCAACGCTTCGAGCCTGTCGGTGCGCATGAGTCCGTACGGGTGGACGTCCGCATTGTCGCTGCCACCAACAAAAATCTCGAGGATGAGATCGGGCGTGGCAACTTCCGTGAGGACCTGTTTTACCGCCTGAACGTGATTCCCTTTTATGTGCCCCCGTTGCGAGAGCGGGTGGAAGATGTGGCGGCGCTCGCCGAACATTTTCTGAATGAGTTCTCAAACCTGTACGGGCGCAAGCCGAAGGAGCTCACCGAGGACGCCTACCGCGTGCTTCGCGAGTACCCGTGGCCGGGGAACGTGCGGGAGTTGAAGAATCTCATGGAGCGAATCGTTATCCTGAACCCGCAGGTGCGCATCGACTCGCGGCACATACCGCTGCCGGCGCAGCGTCGAAACAATACACACGACCGGCCTGCTGAGCGCTTCGCGAGCTTGCAGGAGGTGCGGGAGGCCGCCGAGCGCGACTACATTCTGCGCAAGCTGGATGAGGCTCAGAGCAACGTCACCCGTGCTGCGGAGTTGCTCGGCCTCGAGCGCAGCAATCTGTATCGCAAGATGAAGGCCCTCGGCATTGCTCCCCGTGAATGCTGATTTCGATGCGCGCCACTCGCGCTTCACTGACCGCTGACCTGACGCGCCTCGGGGTGCGGCTCGGGGACGCCGTCATGGTCCATTCCAGCCTGCGTGCGGTCGGGCCGGTGTTGGGCGGAGCTGCCGTTGTCGTGCAGGCGTTGCTTGACGCAGTTGGCACAGACGGCACACTCGTGGCCTATGTTGACCTCGAGCTGTTCCACGAGGAGGACGACATCGACGACGTGCCGGTGTTCGACAAGCAAACCGCCCCGGCTGCGCGTGACCACGGAGTGCTCCACGCGACGATTCGCACCTGGCCGGGTGCGATTCGCAGCGATCACCCGGACGCCGGCGTTGTCGCGATCGGGGCCCGGGCGGAGTGGCTCACCGCCGATCATCCGTTCCAGTACGGGTACGGCGAGGGTTCTCCGTTTGAGAAATTTGTCGAGTGTGGCGGCCGGGTTCTAATGCTTGGCGCCCCGCTCGACACGATCACGCTGCTGCATCATGCGGAGCACAAGGCCCGGTTGCCGCAGAAGCGGATCCGGCGATACCGCCGTCTGATGCCCGGACCAAAGGGACCGCAGTGGACCGAGTTTGAAGAGTTCGATACGGCCAACCCGGTCGTGGATACCTTGCCGTCGGACTGCTTCGGGCTGATCGCGAAGGACTACCTGGCGACCGGACGCGCAGGGTCGGGTCAGGTCGGGAATGCACCCTCGTACCTGTTTGATGGCCGGGAGCTTGTCGCGTTTGCCGTGGAGTGGCTGGAGGCTCGGTGCAGGAACGGCAGGCGTCACAGTTTCAGCCTTGGCAAGGAGCGGGTTCCCTAAGGCAACCGCCACTTTCGACGCGCCGTCCTTTGACCTGGACAATGTTAAATTCGAATTAGCGCCTCATGGTCGAGATTCTCCCCTCCATCCTTGCGGCGGATTTCGCCCGACTGGCCGATGAGGTCGCACGGGTTGAGCCGACCGGCATCCGGATGCTCCATGTGGACGTCATGGACGGGCATTTCGTGCCCAACATCACGCTCGGCCCCCCAGTGGTGCGGTCGCTTCGGAACGCAACGAAGTTGCGGCTGGACTGCCACCTGATGGTCTCGAACCCCGATCCCTTTATCGGGCCGTTCGTCGAGGCCGGAGCCGATCTGCTG
>DASQEG010000339.1:0-14718 GCA_035633775.1 Bryobacteraceae bacterium | reverse complement strand
AGGAAGTAGCCTCTGTGTCCGGCCGGGTAGATCTGGCCCAGCATGTACACGGGCAAGAACGACGCGTTCGCCCTGAACAGAGACACCGTGCCAATCCATAGCGCCTCAGGAACGGGTACCCATGTAAGTTTCCCGACTACGGTAAGAAACCAGGGTGGAGGAGCATTTTGCTCCGCCGCGACCGAAGCCACTTCCGTCTGCGAGATCCAGTGCCAATCCGATGGCCATGCACCGACCAGAACGCCGAGGCAGGCGAGGACGATAAGAAGCATGTGCGCCACGGTGCGCCGGCTCAGTCCGCATCTTAGTGCTGCGACAGCCGGAGCGACCGGAAGCAGAAACAGCATGGAGTTCTTACTGAGAGTGACCAGCGCTACTACGGTCCCGAGCAGTACCGCCTCTTTCAACTCGGGACTGGACCAGTATCGCCATGCCACATACCAGAAGAGTAAATACGTCGTTGTCGCCGCGACGTCGTTCTTAAACAGCGCACCGTGACCAAGTGCGAGGGGCGTCATCGCCCACAGAGAAGCGACGATTACCCCTGTGAGCGGGTCGAAAAGACGTCTGGCCCAGAGCCAAAGCACCACGACGGCCAGCACCGATAATGACGTGAGCGCGAGACGGGAGCAAAACAGGTATGACTGCAACCGCGATCCGTTAAGAGCCATGCGTCCGACCATCTCAGCGGACTCGGTCCATTCCTGCCGCGGGTCTCCAGCCTGGCCCAGGTCAGGAGGCACAGGCATGTCAAAGAACAGCGAAGGCCATCCACCGACGATCTTGATCAGCGGCGGAACGTCTCGGGGGTACAGCCGGTCGCGGCCTTTCCAGTAAAGATGCGCGGACAGCAGGTGTGCCGGCTCATCGACGGTCAGCGTCAGCCACCATGCCTGTCCCACAAGGGCTGAGAAGAGGCACAGCAGCAGCGCTGTGACACTAATCTTCTCCCACCGAGCCACGTCAGAGCAGTTCCGCTGAGCTTACGATGATGCCGAGAGCACGAGGATCAGAGTTGGAGATGGGAACCGGCGAATCGACGCGGAAGTAAATGTCCAGTCCCTCATGCCATGCAGATTCGGGCAGTGGAATAGACCAGCTGTCGATACGGCTCTGCTTCCACGTACGCGAGGCGAGTTGTTGTCCTGCCGAATGACACGTGATGGTTACGGAGCCGAACGCGTCGATCGTCTGTTCGGGGATATACAGGTTCAGCTTGAAGGCAGACGCCCGATTCAGCCGTACTCCGAATTCCGGCGCAGTCCATCGCCAACCGGCAGATTCAACGTTGAACCAGCCGTCCAGCAGGTCAAGGTAGTCGAGAACACGCTTGCTCTCGAGCAAACAGAACGCGCGCTCATCGCGATCTCCATGCACCGGGTCTGACTTCTCCGTGTCACCGACGGTCATGAACTCGGCGACACGCCAGCCGCACCGGTCGATCGCGCGACGCAACCCCGTTTCGGAGAAGATCCAGAAATTCGTGCAATCGCTGTTCACTTCATCAGGACCGGCAAGCCAGGCGAGCGGGTAGTCCTTGATGGCCTGCGCGCCGTCCGGCGTGAAGCGCGCGATTCGAGTGCTGAGCAGGCAGTATCGCGTATGATGCGACAGCTGCTTCAACACGTACATCGGGTTCTGAAGATGGTACAGAACCCCGAGCAGCAGCGTAAGACCAAACTTTCCGGGTGGAGGCACTGTGAAGCCCTGGTCCAGGTCTACCTCATGAATCTCCACCGCTGAGTTCAGCCGTGATTTCAGCTCACGAACTCCGAGCATGGTGTTGGCATTCGTGCCCGGATTGTCGGCAACAGCCATTTTCATGCCCTGCGATTCGAGAAAGAACGCAAGCTGTCCATCCGCACATCCGATGTCGAGCACTGGCTTGCCGCCTGCGAGGGAGTGCAGATTGCGGTTACGGCCGCTCAGCAGACGGTCGAAGTGATCCAGGTTGCCCAAAGAATCGTAGGCATACCAGGGCATGTCGAAAGGCCGGTTCTTCCTCGCCTGTTCGAACTGTTCGCTGAAGGCAATCGATGACTGGAGCAGTTGCCGGATGTCGGACGGGCGCGTGGCGACCATCAGACCTTCGACGGGTCCGGATGTGCCCACGGCTTTCGGTATGGCCGCGTCAGCAGCTTGTTTGCCTCGGCATCGTCCACTACGCGGCCTTTTGTTGCGTCCCAGCGCAGAGTGCGCCCGCCGAGCTGCATGGACAGGTTGGCGAGGATGCATGCTGCAGTTGAGATATAACCCTGCTCAATGTCCGCTACAGGTTTGCTGCGGTTGTCGACTGCACGGAGAAAGTCGAGCATGTGATGCCGGAGGGCCGGCGCAACATGCCGTTCAAGGTCTTTCTCAGTCTTGTCTTCGGGAAACTGCTCGAACTCATAAACGACATCTCTGTGTACGGGCTCGGCTCCCTTTTCAACTGGAACGAAGTCATAGCCCATGACGCTTGCCTTCAGCGTGCCCTTGTCGCCGTAGAAAGTGGCTCCCCAGGGGTACTTTGGATCCGGCGGATGACCCCAGCTGCGATGCTGCCAAATCACCTTCACATCACCGAAGTCGAATGTCGCTGACTGCGTATCGGAGATGTTCGCCTTTGACGCGGCGTCCACCAGGATGCCACCGCTGGAGCTCACGCTTTTCGGGTGGCCAAGGTTCATCATCCACCGCACCATGTCAAGCATGTGGATGCACATGTCGCCCACGATGCCGTTGCCGTACTCCATGAACGCGCGCCAGCGCCGCGGGTGCACGAGTTCATTGTAGGGACGCATCGGCGCAGGGCCGGTCCACATTTCATAGTCGAGATGCGCTGGCGGCGTGCCATCCGGCGGATTGTTGCGGGCGCGCATGTGGTAGTAACAGTACGTCTCCACCATGGCGATCTTGCCCAACTTGCCGGACTGCACGAACTGCTCGCGCGCCTCCACCAGGTGTGGGGTGGATCGCCGCTGTGTGCCCACCTGTACAACGCGGTTGTACTTGCGTGCCGCGGCGAGCATGGCTTGTCCTTCAGTGATGTCAACACTTATCGGCTTCTGAACCCAGACGTCAAGGCCTGCCTTCACGGCGTCGATCATCGGTAGCGCATGCCAGTGATCCGGTGTATCGATCAGAACGATGTCGATGTCCTTCTGGCGCAGAAGTTCCCGGTAATCGGTATAGGTGCGGGGCTTCTTCTTCGACTTTTGGCGTGTCGCCACAATGTCAGCGGCCTCCGCCAGCATGTTCTTATCGACGTCGCACAACGAGACTACCTCGACCGGAGATACCTGAATCAGGCGCAGCAGGTCACACTTGCCATACCAGCCCGAGCCGATGAGAGCGACTCGGCGGGGCTTGGTGTCCATCTGGTAGGTGCTGCCCTGGGCTGATGCCGCCTGTGGCGCCATAGCAGCTCCGACTGCTGCTCCGGAATGAAGGAATTGTCGTCGATTCATAAGAACTCCCGCGGGCGGATTGCTACGCTGTTCCGAAACACCAGTATATATATGCAGCGCTGCACATGGGCCCGAGGCGAGGCGGATATTGTTTACCACGATACAGAGTGGGGCGTGCCTGTACACGACGAGACTCGGCTGTTCGAGTTCCTCATCCTGGAAGGGGCTCAGGCAGGGTTAAGCTGGTCGACGATCCTGCGCAAGCGCGACGCCTACCGGCGGGCCTACTGCGGTTTCGACCCGGGGGTGGTTGCGGGCTTCAACGAGAAAAAGCGGGCTGAACTGCTGGCTGACGCCGGAATTGTGCGGAATCGATTGAAAGTCGCAAGCTCGATCACGAACGCACAGGCATTTCTCCGGGTTCAGGAGGCCGAGGGGTCGTTTGATCGTTACATATGGCGCTTCACCGGCGGACAGCCGCTGGTGAATCGGTGGGAGGATCCGCGGGAGGTGCCGGCGAGGACCGCGGAATCGGACGCCATGAGTAAGGATCTCCAGAAGGGCGGATTCCGCTTCGTGGGGTCGACGATCTGCTATGCATTCATGCAGGCGACGGGTATGGTTAACGACCACCTTGTAACGTGTTTTCGTCACCACCAGGTCAACAGCAGCCGCAACACAGGAACGGATAAGATTGAACTGCCATGACGAACCTCTCCGTTGCGGTACTGCTCGCGTCGGCCCTGTGTGCGGGAGCGCAGAGCCGCTGGACTGAATCCAAAGCACACGACTGGTACAAGCAGCAGCCCTGGCTGGTGGGTGCGAACTACGTACCGGCCACCGCCATCAACGAGCTCGAGATGTGGCAGGCCGACACCTTTGATGCGAAGCAGATCGATAAAGAACTCGGATGGGCGGCTTCGCTCGGAATGAACACCATGCGTGTCTTCCTCCACGACCTGCTCTGGGAAGCTGACGCTAATGGATATCGGAAGCGCATCGACGCGTTCCTGAAGATCGCAGCAAAGCACAAAATCCGGCCTATGCTGGTGCTGTTCGATTCCGTATGGGATCCCTTCCCTCAGCTTGGAAAGCAGCGCTCGCCAAAGCCCGGTGTGCACAACTCCGGGTGGATGCAGTCGCCGGGAGCGAAAGCTTTGGCGGACCCGGCGCAGTACCCGAGGCTGGAGAAGTACGTCAAGGGGGTTGTCGGTGCGTTCGGCCGTGATCGCCGGGTGCTCGCCTGGGACATCTGGAACGAACCGGACAACCCGAACGAGCCTGCATACGCCAAAGACGAACCAGCGAACAAGGAGCAACTGGTCCGCACCCTCCTGCCGCAGGTCTTTGAATGGGCTCGTACCGCCAATCCGACACAGCCGCTCACCTGCGGGGTATGGCGCGGTGACTGGTCCTCGGATGCGAAGCTCACTCCTGTCGAGCGGATCCAGCTCGATAACTCCGATGTGATCTCCTTTCACAACTACGAGGATGCAGCGTCGTTTGAGAATCGGATCCATCAACTGGAGCGCTACAAACGCCCGATCCTGTGCACCGAGTACATGGCCCGGGGCAACAAAAGCACGTTCGAAGGTTCCATGCCGGTCGCGAAGAAGTACAACGTCGCGGTCTATAACTGGGGTCTGGTTGCCGGAAAGACGCAGACGCACCTGCCCTGGGACTCCTGGGCCAACGCGTATACCGGCACTCGGGAGCCCTCGGTCTGGTTTCACGAGATCTTCCATCCTGACGGTCGGCCCTACCGGCAGGAGGAAGTGGGTTTCATCCGAAAGATGACGGGGAAGGGCGGTGCTGCAGCCACGGCCGGGTCCGGCAGGTAGCCACTCGGGCCGGGCTTATACTTGCAGCAGGTTTTCAAACCCGCAGCATTCCATAGAAAGGAAACACGCAGATGAGAGTAGGTGTGTTCACTCCGCTGTTGTCGCAGTTCCCGCTGGAGAAAGTGCTGGAAAAGGTCAAATCCCTCGACATCACAACGGTCGAGCTGGGCACTGGCAACTACCCAGGCGATCCGCATTGCAAGCTGTCCATGCTTGATAACGAGAAAGAGCTGTCGGAGTGGAAGAAGAAGCTCGACGACCAGGGTTTCTCGATCAGCGCGCTGAGTTGCCACGGCAACCCGCTTCACCCCGACCCGGCCGTTCGCAAAGGCTATCAGGATACGGCGAAGAAGACGGTACTGCTGGCGGAAAAGCTTGGGGTGCCAATCGTCATCGATTTCTCAGGATGTCCGGGCGACCATGAAGGAGCCAGATATCCGAATTGGGTGACCTGCCCCTGGCCGCCGGAGTATCTGGATGTCCTTGAATGGCAGTGGGACAAAGTAGCCACACCTTATTGGCAGGAGCATGGGAAGTTTGCGGCTGACCACGGAGTGAAGATCGCGATCGAAATGCATCCCGGGTTCATCGTTTACAGCCCTGAGACGATGCTGCGGTTGCGTCAGATCGCCGGACCATCAGTCGGATGCAACTACGATCCGAGCCACATGTTCTGGCAGGGTATCGACCCGATTGCAGCAATCCGGGTGCTTGGCGACGCCATCTTCCATGTGCACGCGAAGGACACTCAGATTTACGAGCGGAACCTTCCGCTCACGGGTGTTCTGGACACGAAGCGGTACACAGATGAGCGCAATCGCGCGTGGATCTTCCGTACCTGTGGATACGGTCACGCCTACCAGTGGTGGAAGGAGTTCGTGTCAACGCTGCGCATGTTCGGCTACGACTACGTGCTCTCGATCGAGCATGAAGACTCGCTGATGTCGCCCGACGAAGGTCTGACGAAAGCGGCGCAGTTCCTGAATCAGCTGATTATTCGCGAGCAGCCGGCCGCGGCCTGGTGGGTCTAGCCTCCTGAACTCTGGCCCGGGTGGAGCCGAGTGCCTGCCCGGGCAAAATTTCCTTCCGTTCTTGTCCCCTTTCCAAAGCGCGTTCCGCTGTAGTGGTCAGCGAGCTTGTTATGGCTACAGCAGCGCATCTCTTACCTGCCTGCACAACAGTTACGTCCAGGGTACAATCTCAGGGCTGTAAGCAACGGAATCCTGTTATGGACGACTCGGAAGAGATCACTCGCCTGCTGCGCCTCGCAGGTGAGGGTGATCGCGCGGCAGAGGCGCGGTTATTTCATGCGCTTTACCCGGACCTGCGCCGGATGGCGGGCGCACGCCTGAATCAGGAGCGCGGAGACCACACACTACAGCCGACCGCGCTGGTCAACGAGGCTTATCTGCGCCTGGCTGGCCAGACAGGAAACGACTGGAGCAGCCGTGCGCATTTCTTTGCCGTAGCCGCGCAGGTGATGCACCGTGTGCTGATCGACTGGGCGCGTGCAAGAGCGGCTCGGAAACGAGGCGGTGGCGGTCTGAAGCGCGCGGAACTGACCGACGATTCGGCGCGTGTGCGCTGCCTCAGCGACGTATTCCTGGACCTCGAGCGAGCGCTCGAGAAGCTGCAGCAGCAGGACCCGCGAGCGGCGCAGGTCGTTGAGCTGCGATTTTTCGGCGGCATGACAGATGAGGAGATCGCACCTTTGATCAATGTTTGCGACCGCACCGTAACTCGAGACTGGCGCTTTGCAAAGGTTTGGTTGCAGAACGCTCTCCAGAAGGATGGAAGTGATGGCGGTTCCTGGTTCCGTGCTGCTGCAGGAGAGTGATACGCCCGTGTCCCCTGAGCAGTGGGCGCGAGTGCGTGAGCTTTTTGACCAGCTGGCCGATCTTACGGCCGAGGAACGAAAGGGCCCGCTGAACTCCGCCCATCCTGAGGTGCGCGAAGCGGTGGAGTCTTTGCTTGCCACCTACGATGCTCCGCCGGCGGAGGGCGCCCTGCTGGACACGCCCGTGCCGGCCAACTCACCGGTGATGCAATGGCTGCTGCAGGCGCAGAATTTCTATCCTGGCGATCTGCTGGAGAACCGGTTCGAAGTCCGCGAGATGCTCGGCCGCGGAGGCATGGGTGAGGTTTACCGATGTCTGGACCGTCAATCGAATACCGAGATGGCGATCAAGACGCTTCGCTTCGAGTTCCGAAGAGACGAGCCCCTGCGCGCGCGATTCATCAAGGAGGTACAGCGGGCAAAGCAGGTCAGCCACCGCAACGTATGCAGGGTGCACGAGCTGTTTACGTCATCGGATGAGGATGGGACGGAGCTCCCGTTTTTCTCGATGGAGCTGCTGCGCGGAGTGACGCTTCGGCAGCACGTGCGCAGCCACGGGCCGCTTAGCATGGACGAGGCCACAACGCTGGCGCGGGGTTTGTGTGCCGGGCTCCAGGAGGCGCATCGCTCACGCCTGATCCATCGCGATTTGAAGAGCGGCAACGTGATGCTCGTCCAGGAACGTGCCGGGTTTCTGGTCAAGATCATGGATTTCGGGCTTGCACGCGAGCTTCCGTCAACGGGCGACACCCTGCTGACCGGCGGTGCCAGCGACGCTGAAGGCACTCTCGCCTACATGGCTCCGGAGTCACTGGAAGGAAAGAGTGCCACCATCGCGTCAGACATCTACTCTCTGGGTGTCGTGCTCTACGAAGCGGTGACCGGCAGGCCGCCTTTCCAGGGACAGGCGGAGATCGTGTCCGCGGCCATGCGCTTCCGTCACGCTCCACCGAACCCGACCAGTCTCCGCCCGGACCTGCCGGCAAGGTGGGCTGCGACACTGCTCGCGTGCCTCGACGTGAACACGGCCGCCAGACCGATCAGCGCGTCAGAGGTGCTGGAGGTCTTGGACGGGAACCGTGAAGCACGCTGGCGTATGGCCGTGCGCCGGGTACGTGCGCGCACGACCAGGCGGCATCTGCTCGCCGCCCTTGCGTTCGGCACTGCGGCAGTGGCGAGTCCCGGCGTACGACGTCAACTGATCGAACCTCCCTTTGCTGACCGCAGCGCCCGAGTGCTGATCGCCAACTTCAACGTCACGGGTGCCGATCCGGTCCTGGGGCGGGCAGTGCGAAGCCTGACGCGAGTCGCTCTATTCAGCATCCCGAATCTGAGGCCACTTGCGCCTGGCGAGGCTTCGGGCGCTATCCAGGCGCTGGAACTCGGAACGGCGCCGCTCCGTGGGTCCGTTGCATTGCGCGTTGCCGAACACGCGAAAGCCGACCTTGTGATCGACGGTGACATAGACGTTCGCGGCGACAGTTACAGCATTCACATCAAGGCTACGCGGCCGGGCGCGTTCATTGCGGCTGCAGACTACACGGTGGTTCACAAAGGACCGCTCGCGGGACTGCACCGGCCCCTTGCCGACCTGAAGGAAAGACTAACGGAAGCGCTGGTGGGCAACACGCTGGCTGCCGGAGTGCCCGGCGTCCAGGAGGTGCTGCGAAATCTAAGCAGCGACAATCCCGCCGCGATCGACGAGTTCGCCGCTGGTCTGGAATACTTTCTCAGCGGCGAGGTCAGGAGCGCACTTCCCCGTCTGGAACGCGCACGCGATCTGGACCCAAAATTTGCCCTGGCCTTTATTTATGAGTCGAAGGTTGCAGGTGCGCAGCGGAACGACAAGCGCGCTTTCGAGGCCATCACCAAGGCCTATGCGCTCCGCGACGGGCTCACGCGCAGGCTGCAACTCGAGACCGAGGCGATCCACCGGCTGTTGACAGCGGACCCGCACGGGTCGCTCGAAGCGCAGCGACAACTGGTTACTGAGTACCCGGCCGAATCGCACTTGCACCGGCAAGTTGCCCAGACGTACTGCATGCTCGATCAGCCGGAGGAGGCAGTTCGGCATGGCCGCGCGGCCGTTGAGCTCGACCCATCGGCCGGCAACAACTACATGATCCTTGCTGCCTCGCTGGGGCAGACAGGGAAAGTTGGGGATGCAGTGAAAGTGCTGGCTGCCGGACGGCGTGCATCGGCGAGCAATCCGGAACTCCTGCTCCTGAGCGAAGCGCGCATGGCAGGCATGCAGAACGATGGCCAGCGCAGCCTTGATCTGCTTCGCGAGTTGGAGCGCAAGCCGGGCTGGCAGCTTATGGCAAGGGAACTGGTTGCCCGGCTCAGTATCTGGACCGGTCAACTCAGTGAAGCGAGGCAGCATCTCGAGGCTAGTATCGGTCTGGCGCAAACGGCAGGAGAACTTGGCCGGCTGCGGCAGTTCCAAAGCATGCTGGGTTCGGTTAACTGGCTCTTTGGCGACCTTGCGACGACTCGCTCAATCGCGCGCACACTCGCCGATGCGGAGCCTCTGCCCTATTTGTGTTCAACGCTTCGCAGTGCGGCTTTGCTGGCCTGGGCATCCAAAGACGGGCCGGCTCTCGATGACGCGGCATCGAAGTTGCGCCTGATCGAGGATTCGCATCCGTCCAGCCAGACTGCAGGTTGTGCCGCTCAGGCCGACAGCTTTCAGCTCTGGATTGCCGGAGATCGTGAAGCAGCCGTTCGCCGTGCTTCCGAAGCGCACGGTTTGTTCAGTGACCTGCAGGCCACCTGGTCGTTCGCGGCCCTTTGCAGACGTACAGGCGACTATGACCGCGCTTTGGCACTGTACGAGAGCATGAGGGCGCGTCGTAATGCCGCCTGCCGATTCGACACGCAGGCAGAGTGGGTGATGGGCCTCGCTGAAGCCGGCATTTGCGAACGCTCGCGGGGGCGCCACGCCGCTGCCCACGGTCTCTTTGAAACATTTCTCTCGCACTGGGGGCGTCAGGCCGACTTACCCCTTGTTCAAGAGGTTTTAAGGTTGAAATCCGGACTGGGAGGAAACGATGCGTGACCTATATCGTGCACTCGCAAAACTTGCTCTTGATGCTGAACTGCGAACCAAAGTGAAAGAGGTCGCCAGGGTTGTGAGGAGGGCTGACATTCCGCAGTGCCAGGGCCTCCCCGATATGAGAGACCAGCCTGATCTGGACGCTTTACGAGAGATCGACAAGCTGCTGCGCACAAGGAACCTGTATCTGGGCTCCTACGCGCTCGGGGAGATAAATCGCTGGATGGTACAGGGCGGCGCTCCCTTTATGCAGGAACTCGAAACCCTCGGCTCACTGCTTCGTCCGGCCGTTCCAAAACGCGACGAGACTGCCTTCCTCGAAGCCGTGGGTGCACTTGTTTCCGATGAGAATCTGGCTGAAGAGTTCCGGCTTAACCACGACCTGCGTAAAGACGGTTTCACGTTGTCACTGCATGAGCAGGACGACCTTCGGGAGCTTTTCCTGGGCAGGGACGATGATCCGGCGGTGTCAGCCCGGAAGGTCTTCAAGCTTGGCTGGCCTACCTCCACGTGCCTCACCGGTTTCAGGATCTGGGAAGGCATGATGCACCCGAACATTTGAGCTGCGCAGCAGAACGTCAGCTACCCGGCGTGCGTGATGCCGAAGCGAAAACTGCGTGCAGGCTGCTCGCCGACCACCTTCGGAAAGGCGGGCCGCAAGCTCAGCGTCGGATGCGAGTCTGCGCAAAGCGTCGGCGAGCGAGGCGGGATCTCCTCCGCGCATGAGAAGACCCGTCTCGCCGGGCCGCACAAGTTCCGCCGTGCCGCCGTTATCGGATACAACCACGGGGATACCGGCAGCCATGGCTTCGAGCACCGAAGTGCCGAGCGCCTCGCCATCGGAGGGCAGTACCAGGACATCGGAGGCGCTGATAAGCGGCAGTACGTCTTCGTGAAAGTTTAGGAGGGATGCGCGGCCGGCAAGCCCTTCCTTACCGAGTTCGCTGTGAATCGCAAGCATGTCCTCGGGCGGCCCTGCGGTTCCAGCAAAAACAATATGCAGATCGATGCCGATCCTGCTGACCCCAGCGGCTGCAGCAATGAGCAGGTCGTGCCGCTTCTGCTGAACGAACCGGGCGAGCATCAGGATGGTGAAGCTGTGCTCCGGGATGCGCAGCTTTCGGCGAGCCGCAGTTCGGGCCTCGCGGTCAGGGCGGAAGTGCTTTGTATCGACACCATCGGGAATTACGGCAATGCGTTCGCCCGCCAGTCCGTGCCGGATCTGTGCTGCACGGGCGAACTGGGATACCGCGACGAAAGCGGCGGACGATGCACAGACCTCAGGTTCGTAGCGATCGGCGCTGCGGATGTGCGTAACAACGGAGATACCCGATTCATGAGCAGCTCGATAAAATGCATGATCGACCAGGCCATTGACGTGAATGGCTGCGGGGCAGACGGCCTCGATCACCTCGTGTGCGAGCTGAAGGTTCCAGTCGATGGTGCCGTTGCGGGACCGACGTTGCAGCGTCAGGTTTTCGTTGGGCACGATAACGCCGCAGCCGGCCGCCCTGAGTCTTTCGGTCAGCAGGCCTTCGGCAGACACCAGCGCCGTGCAGGAAAAGCCCATGCCGACGAGTTCAGCGACCAGCCCGCGCAGGCACTCCTCCGCGCCAGCGTAGACACACCCTCCCGAGATGAACAGCAGCCGGACCTCGTCGTGAGCTGTGCGTACAGGCTCAAGGTTCAACGGTTCCGGACGGTACTCGGCAGCGAGCCATCTCTCAACGATCTCCCAGTTCCATTGCTGGCCGAGGCCGCTGACCGCCTGCCGTGTACGGTCAACATCCTCCTGGTACAGGAAAGGTGCGATCTCGGTTATGGGGCACGCCCCGAAATGCGGTTGAGCGAGAAAGGGCCGCGGGGGGCTCAACCCGACCGGAGGATAACCGATGACCTCTGGGCCAAGCAAAGCCGGAAGGTCGGCAACGACGGTCCGTCCTCCTGGATCTCCGGCGCAGTGCCGGGCGGCGACAGCGTCGATCAAACCCGTGGGCGCGAAGAGACTCTCGAGGCCGAACAGCACGTACGGGCAGGCAAACGTCAGGGAGAGTTCCCGGAGAATGCCGGCACGGCTGCCGGATTCACAGACCGCAACGAAAATCCCGAGTGGCTCGGCGACACTGCGCGCTGCCTCCGCATCTGCCTGCCCCGTACAGGCGATTACGAGGTCAGCAGCATCCCAGCGCTGAAGGAGCCGCTCGCAATACCAGCGCAGCAGACAGAAGCCATGGCGTTCCTGAGCCCACGCCCGGTACGTGATCGTGGGAACGCTATCCGGCAGCAGTAAGACGTGGAGGACCTTCATGACCCCTTATAAGTTTCTTGTCAACAACGCGCCGCTGAAGCCAGAGGATGTCGCCGACCGCGATCTTGGCTTCGCAAACCTGCAAGGATACACAATCGTCAACCATGGTCGTGAACATGTTTGGCTCGGGCTTATGCGGTTCACGGCCAGCCCGGAGGATCTGCCGAAACTTATCGTTTACCTGAAGGCAGCAGGGCAGAACTCGACATCGGCCAGAACGCTGTATCGCACGCTGGAGAGCTACTCACGCCTGAAGCGAAGCGATGCGGCTCTTGCCGCCTCCTACCGCCGCACTGCGACGGGCGGGCTGGTGACGGCCGTTGGGATTTCGGAAAGCGGATTCCGCAAGGCCCTGCCGAATGCGCGTCGCCCGAGCAGCGAAGCCTTTCGCGATGGCTTTGTCAGCCGTTATCGCAACCGCCTGCAACGGGATCTACCCGAAGGCTACGACGCCGTCCTGGTTGTTGCGGCGCATACGGATGCCGAGGCGAAGTCGCACGCGGACACAGCTACCGAAGAACTTGCCGGACTCGCCACCGTGACGTGGCGAAGCGGCACAAAGAATGAGGGCAAGGAGCACTTCGGGTACGCGGACGGCATTAGTCAGCCGCAGTTCTTTGCCGAGGTGGAGGGTGCGCCGCCCGGGGCTGAGTACGAGCACGCGCGACCGCTGTCTGCGTTGCTGATTGCGCAACCCGGAGCTGCGCCGCAAGCGCACGAGTACGGATCATTCATGGCGTACATCGGCGTCGAGCAGCACCTCGAGCACTTCCAGGAGCTAATCCGAAAAGCAACCGAAGGCGGGGGATGTACAGAGGACGAGGTTACCTGCTGGCTAATGGGGCGAAGCCGGGCCGGAGTCGCTCTGATGGGGGACCACAACTACTTCACTTACAGCGGACCGCCCCCGATCAAATGTCCGGTATCGGCGCACATTCGGAAAGCGAACCCGCGCCGGACGGAAGACTGGCCTGTCCGGATCCTTCGCCGCGGCGTCGCCTATAAGACCGACGACGGCAAGTGCGGCATCCTGTTTCAGAGCTTCCAGGCGGACCTGCAGGCGCACTTCGAACGCATTCTGTTTAGCTGGCTGCTAAGCGCTTCATTCCCGAACGCGGAGGCCGGACCGGACCCGATCCTGGGCAGTCGCTCGACTCTCCCTGTGCCGACCGGGCGGGCGGCTATCAACATTCCTGAAACGCCGCTCACAGAGATCTTCGAAGGCGAGTACTTTTATCTGCCCAGCCGACCGTTCTTCAGCACGCTCTAGCGTGCCGTAACGTCAGGCGACCGCAGCGCCCGCCGTAAGCTGGCGCAGAACGTACGGAAGAATGCCGCCATACCGGTAGTACTCGATCTCACCGGGTGTGTCGATTCGCACGACCACCTCGAACGTTCGGGACTTGCCGTCCGCGCACGCTGCGGTCACGAGTGCGTGACCGCCGGACGAGACCGCCTGAGCAACGCCCGTCACTGAGAAGCTTTCTTCGCCCGTCAGACCGAGCGACTCGCGATGTTGGCCGGGCAGGAACTGCAGCGGCAGCACGCCCATGCCGACCAGGTTGGAGCGGTGGATGCGCTCGAAGCTCTCGGCAATGACAGCCTTCACGCCCAGCAGCATCACTCCCTTCGCTGCCCAGTCGCGTGATGAGCCGGAGCCGTACTCCTTTCCGGCAAGAATCACGAGAGGCACATTGTCGGCTGCGTACTTCACGGATGCGTCGTAGATGAACATCCGCTCGCCGGAAGGCACATGAGTTGTGTAGCCGCCTTCCGTGCCAGGTGCGAGCTGGTTGCGAAGACGGATATTAGCCAGGGTGCCCCGCACCATCACTTCATGGTTGCCGCGCCGTGCGCCATACGAGTTGAAGTCCGCCGGCTTGACCCCGTGCTCGATCAGCCACCGGCCGGCCGGGCTGTCCACGGGGATCGAGCCGGCAGGAGAGATGTGGTCGGTTGTTACGGAGTCGCCCAGCATGGCGAGAACACGCATTCCCGTAATGTCGCCTATCGACGTGACAGGCTCGCCGGCCATGTCAAAGTAGGGCGGACGCTTGATGTACGTCGAGGTCTCGTCCCAGCCGAAGGTTTCTCCCTCGGGTACAGGCAGTGACTGCCAGTTCTCGTCGCCGTTGAAGACCTCGGCATACTGCTTCTGGAACATCTCGCGGCGTACGAACTGACTGACAGTCGTATTGACCTCCTCGGGAGTGGGCCAGATGTCTTTGAGCATCACCTTACGGCCTTCCTTGTCAACGCCGATCGGCTCCTTCTGCAGATCGATGTCA
>DASQEG010000338.1:0-13745 GCA_035633775.1 Bryobacteraceae bacterium | reverse complement strand
CAACCCCAGCCGCACCGCGCTGCTGGACTTCCTTGCCGCTGCAGGCGCTCGCGTACGTGTGCTCGATGTGCACCAGCCCGGAGGCGAGCTCATCGGCAATCTCGAAGTCAGTTCCGCGTCCGTAAAGGGCGGTGTGATCGAAGGTGCACTCACAGCCGCACTGATCGATGAAATTCCGGCTCTCTCCGTTCTGGGCGCTCTTAGCCGTGACGGTCTGGTCGTCAGGGATGCGGGCGAGCTTCGAGTCAAGGAAACCGACCGGATCGCGACGATTTGCGAGAACCTCCGGCTGATGGGCGTCGAAGTCGAGGAAGAAGCAGAGGGTTTCAAGGTTTCCGGAGGCCAGAAGCTGCGGGCGGCACGCGTAGATTCACATGGCGACCACCGGATCGCCATGGCCTTCGCCGTGGCGGCCCTGGCCGCAGATGCACCATGTGAAATTTCACACGCCGAAGCTGCGTCTGTTTCTTATCCGGAGTTCTACGATACTCTGCGCGCGCTCTCTGCATGAGATACCTCTGCATTCACGGCCATTTTTACCAGCCGCCACGTGAAAACCCGTGGCTGGAAGCGATTGAGCTGCAGGACTCGGCTTATCCTTACCACGATTGGAACGAGCGGATTACCGCTGAGTCGTACGCACCCAATGCGGCCGCTCGGATCCTCGGCGGTCAGTCCCAGATCACACGAATCGTCAACAACTACTCACAGATCAGTTTCAATTTCGGTGCGACGCTGCTGGCTTGGGCCCAGGCGAAAGCACCCGGGCTGTATCAGATGATCCTTGACGCCGACGTTCAGAGCCAGGACCGATTTTCCGGCCACGGCTCGGCGATCGCTCAGGCGTACAACCACATCATCATGCCCCTAGCGAACCACCGCGACAAACGAACGCAAATCGTCTGGGGCATCGAAGACTTCAAATCGCGTTTCGGCCGCGAGCCTGAGGGCATGTGGCTTCCCGAAACAGCGGTGGACAACGAGACGCTGGATCTTCTCGCCGAGCATGGCGTCAAGTTCACTCTGCTCGCTCCGTCTCAGGCTCACCTGGTGCGGCGTATCGGCGCGTCCGAGTGGGTGGATGTGGCGGGAGGACGGATCGACCCGACTCGCGCTTACAGGTGCGCCACGAAGTCCGGCCACTTAATCGATATCTTCTTCTACGACGGGCCCATCTCACGCGCGGTCGCGTTTGAAGGCCTGCTGAATAACGGCGAGGTCTTTGCCCAGCGACTGCTTAGCGGTTACGCCGGTACACGGGACTGGAGCCAGCTGGCACATATCGCGACCGACGGCGAAAGCTACGGTCACCACCATCGTCACGGCGAGATGGCGCTGGCCTACGCACTCCACAGCATCGAGCAGGGGCGCACGGCGGAACTCACGAACTATGGTGAGTATCTTGAGAAGTGTCCGCCGACACACGAGGTGGAGGTCTTCGAGAACACCGCATGGAGCTGTGCCCATGGCGTTGGCCGCTGGCGTGAAAGCTGCGGATGCAACTCCGGCGGGAAGCCTGGATGGACGCAGCAATGGCGCGGTCCGCTGCGAGAGGCGCTCGACTGGTTGCGCGATTGCGTCGCACCACTTTTCGAGCGGTCTCTGAGCCGGTATCTGCGCGACCCGTGGGCGGCGCGTGACGCGTATATCCGGGTGGTGCTGGACCGCTCGCCATCGGTCCGTGCCGCTTTTCTGGAACAGCACGCGGTGCGCGAGCTGAAAGAGGTCGAGAAGGTCGAATGCTGGAAGCTGCTGGAACTGCAGCGGCACGCCATGCTGATGTATACGAGTTGCGGCTGGTTTTTCGATGAGGTCTCCGGAATAGAGACCGTTCAGGTGATCATGTACGCCGGCCGCGTGGTGCAGCTTGCTCAGGAGCTCTTCGAAGGCGCTGAGCCTCCCGGCATCGTTTATGCCGGTCGTGCGGTGCCGGCAGTGTCGGGCGACGACAGCATCGAATCGCAGTTCCTCCAGCGGCTCGCGCGCGCTCACAGCAATCTGCCTGACCTGGGCAACGGCGCGCAGATCTATGAGAAGTATGTCCGCCCTGCGTTCGTGGACCTTCGCAAGGTCGGCGCACATTACGCGATCAGCTCCATCTTCCACACGTATCCTGAGGAGGCCCGGATCTACTGCTATTCCGTGCAGAAGATCGACCTCAAGCCCTTCGATGCCGGCCGGCTTCGCATGGTCATCGGCCGCGCAAGGTTTACCTCGGACATCACTCAGGAGTCCGGTCACCTGACCTTCGGCGTGCTGCATTTCGGCGATCACAACCTGCACGGCGGAGTACGCGAATTTCGTGGCGAACACGAATACGAACGATTGGTTGAGGAGGCGTCAAAGGCGTTTGCCCGCGCCGATATCCCCGACCTGATTCGCGCGTTCGACCGGGGCTTCGGCACCGATACCTATTCGCTCAAGTCGCTGTTCCGGGATGAGCAGCGGAATATCCTGAGTCGAATCCTGCTCTCAACGCTGGACGAAGCGGAGACAGTGTACCGGCAGCTCTATGAGCACCATGCTCCGCTGATGCGCTTCCTTTCCGACCTGAGCACGCCCCTGCCGAAGGCCTTTCAAACAACTGCCGAGTACGCGCTCAACAGCCATCTGCGACGTACTTTCGCCAGCGACGAACTGGACATTGGACGAGTCCGCAGCCTGTTGGACGAAGCCAAAGCTGGTGGTGTCGAACTGGATGCAACGACGCTCGAGTTCACGTTCCGCAAGACAGTGGAGCGGCTCGCCGACCGCTTTCGTGAGACACCGACCGACCTGTCGGAGCTTCATGCATTGCATGAGGCCGTGAGCCTTCTCACGCTATTGCCGTTTCCGGTGACTGTGTGGGCCGTGCAGAACGTGGTCTACGACATTCTCCAGGAGTTTTATCCGGCGATGCAGGAGCGTGCCGTCAGTGGTGACGAGCGTGCGAGCCTGTGGGTCCGCGACTTTCGCGATGTTGCTGCACGCCTCTCAATCAAAACAGAGTAGCTGCTGATTGTCACTACAATCGAGAGCATGATGCCCGTGGCCCTGCTGGCCTCTGCCGGAAGTGCAATTGAGATACCGCTGGCCATGCTGCTGGTTTTCGGCAGCGCGAAACTGCTGGCGGAGTTGTTCGAACGAGTTGGGCAGCCGGGCATCGTTGGCGAGATTATTGCCGGGATCCTTATCGGTCCGAGCGTGCTTGGGTGGATTCGGCCAAATGAGCTGCTCACGGCCCTTTCAGAACTCGGTGTGATGTTTCTTCTGTTTCGTGTGGGACTCGAAGTGAAAGCTTCCGAGCTCATGCGGGTCGGCCCGGTGGCATCTCTTGTCGCGATACTCGGCGTAGTTGTGCCGCTTGGTCTGGGCTGGGGGATCATGCAGGCATTTGGTTATCCCCAAATTGAGTCTGTCTTCGTCGGCGCGGCGATGGTCGCCACCAGTGTCGGAATCACTGCCCGAGTGCTTGCTGCAAAAGGTCTGCTTCACCTGCTGGCCAGCCGTATCATTCTGGCTGCTGCGGTGATTGACGACGTGCTCGGACTTCTCGTACTGGCGGTGGTCAGCAGCATGGCCCGCGGGACAGTGAACGTGGTGGAGATCGGGACGACTGCAGTTCTCGCGATCGGCTTCACGCTCCTCATCGCCCGATGGGGAACACTGACGGCGGCACGCTTTATCCCCGCCGCAGGCGAGAAACTCCGTGCAGGTGAGGGCCAGTTCAATGTCGCTCTCGTGGTCCTGTTCGCGTTATCCGTGCTGGCCGTTTACGCCGGCGTTGCTGCGATCATAGGCGCGTTCCTCGCCGGAATGGCACTGGCTGAATCCGTGTCGCACCGCGTCCACGACCTCGCACATGGCATCACCGAGTTGCTGGTACCCTTCTTCCTGGCCGGCATCGGCCTGCACCTTGACCTGAGCGCATTTACGAGTCCTTCGACCGTTTTACTGACGCTTGCAATACTTGTGGCGGCCATTCTGTCGAAGCTGGTCGGTTGTGGCGCCGGTGCACTGAAGCTCGGGCGGACGAACATGTTCCGCATCGGTGTGGGAATGGTTCCCCGTGGTGAAGTGGGGATGGTCGTTGCCCAGATCGGGCTCAGCATGGGAGTCGTCGAGCAATCGATCTACGGCGTTGTCGTGTTTATGTCCATCGCAACCACGATTGCCGCGCCGCCTCTGCTGAACGCGGCGTTCAGGGATGCGCCTCAGGGCACACCGGAAGAGCAGTTTCAGCTCGGTTGAGCGGCCCTCAGAGGAGGTCGTCCCGCTTGCGCTGTTCCAGGACCTTAACGAGTTTTCCCACGTCCTGAGATCGGTGACGATCCGCAATCAGCAACGCATCGGGTGTGTCCACAACAACGAGATCACGCACACCAAGCAGCGCGACCATTTTTCCTCCGGCATCCACGTAACATCCCGATGAGCCTTCGACAAGGGCGTCGGTCACTGTGGCATTGCCATCGCCATCCCGCGACATGAGTTCGTAAACGGCGTTCCAGCTTCCGACGTCACTCCAGCCGATGTCGCCCGCTGGTACTCCGACAACGTTCGATGCCTTCTCCAGAACGGCGTAGTCGATAGAGATGTCCTGGCATTGAGGAAAGACCTCGGCCACCTTGTCCATAAACTCCGGCGCGTTAAAAGCGGGAAGGCCGGCGAGCAGCGTCCAGGTCTTCGGCTGATGCTGCCGCATCGCTTCCATAACGGTCGATGCCCGCCAGAAGAACATGCCGGCGTTCCAGTAGAAGTTTCCCGCAGCAACAAATTGCTCGGCCGTCTGCCCGTCGGGCTTCTCACGGAAGCTTGCAACCGGAATCGAGGCCGAGCTTCCCTGCTCGACAGCGGTCTGGAATTCGACGTAGCCGTACCCGGTTTCGGCCCAGCGCGGCTGAATTCCGATCACAGCGATGCTCCCAGCCTCAGCGGCATCGAACGCCGGCCGTACCAGATTCAAGTAGGCCTCCGGGTTGGTGATGATGTGATCGGCCGGAAACACGCCCATCACCGCATCCTTGTCCAATGACTGAAGAATATGTGCGGCGAGCCCGATGCACGGTGCCGTATTCCGCTGCGCTGGTTCGGCCAGGATCTGCTGAGGCGGAACCTCCGGCAGTTGTGCAACGACCTCCTCGCGAAGGTACTCGTTCGTCAGCACCCAGATCTGCTCGGGCGGGATTACTGGCTTCAGTCGGTCCACAGTGGCCTGGATGAGCGAACGCTCTCCGAGGAAACGAAGGACCTGCTTGGCCCTGGTCCGGCGGCTCCGCGGCCAAAAACGCGTTCCACGGCCACCGGCCAGAATCAAGCCATAGCGATTACTCTGGGACACAGATGCCAGTGTAATATCAGCGGCCCAGCGGGTACCCACGCACGAGTCGGAAGGACCGGTCCCATCGGGTTCGGGTGAAGAAGTGCTGCGCAACGTCGAGCAGGTGCGTCGGATTCAGCAGGCCGCCCCTGAGCTGTTCAGTCGGTGCGTCGTAGGACCAGTAGATCATCAGTGGCTTGCCGATGATGTTTTCACGCGGTACCAGGCCCCAGAACCGGCTGTCAGCGGACTCGTCGCGGTTGTCACCCATCGCGAAATAGTGGCCGGGCGGTACTACGAGCTCTCCGTTCCTCACGTGCTCGGCCAGCATCTCCAGTGCGCGCCGCTCGACGAGGATGTCCGGAAACTCGGATGGGAAGTTGGCGAGGTAGCGCGACTCGCGGTCTGCCAGAAGACGAACGTAGGGTTCTTCGACCCGGCGTCCGTTCAGAATCAGCTGCTTGTTGTCAAACCGGAGCCGATCCCCGGGTACACCTATGGCACGCTTCACGTAGTTCTCGCGAAGGTCAAGCGGGTAGCGAAACACGATAATGTCGCCACGCTGCACGTCCCGATAGGGAAGCAGATTCCTGGCTAGCGGGCCGGCTGGAGCAAAGGCCAGTTTGTCGACCAGCATCTGATCGCCGACCTGCACCGTGCCCGTCATCGAGCCCGTAGGCACAATGTACGCCTGCAGCAGCGTAGTCGTGCCAAATAGCAGAACCAGGATCTGAACGGTCCAGTCCGTAAATGGATTCAGCCGCTCGGGCTTACGGGGTTGCGGTGGCGGGGCTGGCAGCTTTCTCGTGATCGTAGGCATGGATCAACTTGAAAGTACGCCGCCAGCGAGTTTTTGTTCCGAAGTTCTTGACCAGATCGACCAGGTGCTCGATGTTGAAGATTGAGCCGGCCAGACGCTCCGTCGACGTGTCGTACGACCAGTAGATGATCAGCGGCTTGCCGATGACGTTTGCACGAGGCACAAACCCCCAGTAGCGGCTGTCGAGCGAGTTGTCCCGGTTATCGCCCATGACGAAGTACGAGTTCTCCGGGACCACGATGTCGCCGCTTTGGACATGCTTCTCGAGCATCTCGATCGCACCCGGGCTTACCGGCAGGTACGGAGTGCTCGGAAAATTATCGCGGTAGCTGTCGACGAAGTCTGTCTTGTGAACTTTGTAGGGCTCCGGGATGCGTCTGCCGTTCAGGATGACCTGCTTGTTTTCCAGACGGACGCGGTCTCCGGGAACGCCGATGACACGCTTGACGAAAGTCTGCTTAATGTCGACCGGATAGCGGAACACCACGATGTCGCCGCGCTCTATGTCCTGATACGGCAGAAGATATTTGCTGACCGGGCCGTGTGGCGCATAGGCAAGCTTGTCCACCAGCAGGTGGTCGCCAACCAGCAGGTTGTCTTCCATTGAACCGGTCGGGATCACGAACGCCTGGACCAAAGTCGTGGTGCCGAACAGCAGCAGCAGGACGGTTACGGTCCATTCCGCGATGGTGCCGCGTTCGGTTCGTTCGGTCCTCAACTCGGCAGGACGCGGCGCAGCAGCATTCGTAGTGGTATCGCTCACTCCCGGCCATTGTAACAATCAGGGAAAACAGGTACCCTGGAAATCGTGACTCGCAGGACCGCACTGGCAGTCGCACTAGGGGGCGCCTCCCGAACGACCGCAGGCCCGATTGACTATCACCCCTACAGCCGTGTGCTTCCTGCTTACCTGGAGCAGTTGGTCGCGGAGGCATATCGCTCAAGAGAAGCCGCACTCGCACGGCTGACGACACCGGCTGCAGTTCGGGAGCGACAGGCCTGGATCCGCGACACGTTCTGGACACTGGTGGGCGGCAGGCCCGAGCCCTCACCACTCAATCTCAAAAGCACAGGAGAGTTTACCCGGCCAGGGTACCGCTGCGAAAAGGTCGTGTACGAGAGCCAGCCGGGTTTGTTCGTGACGGGCCTGTTCTATGTTCCGGCCGAGGGCAGCGGCCCGTTTCCCGGCGTCCTGTTCCAGCCTGGTCACAGCCTGAACGGCAAGGCAGCTGAGCCCTACCAGAAGTTCTGCCAGTCGATGGCGCGGCTCGGATTTGTGGTTCTGACCTTCGACCCTATGGGCCAGGGTGAGCGCACCAACTATCCGGAAGCGGGCAAGCTGACTACACGGCTGGGTTCGGCGGACGAAGAACACAGCCGTCCGGGAAGGCAGATGCTCCTTGTCGGCGAAACGGCGACGCGCATGCAGACCTGGGATGCCGTCCGCGCGCTCGACGTGCTCGCGTCACACCCCAGAGTCGACACAAAGCGGCTGGCTTCAACGGGACAATCTGGCGGTGGAACGCTCACAATGTTCCTCGCGGCAGTGGATGACCGGCTTACGTGCGCCGCTGTGAGTTGCGGGAACACCGAGAATTTTGCGTGCGCAAGTTTCCTCGCGCCGGGCTCCACAGATGACGCCGAGCAGAACTTCATTGGAGGTAGCGCTCGCGGGTTTGAGCGCTGGGACACCGTGTACGGACTGGCGCCGAAACCGCTCTGGGTGGGAGTCAGCGCGCGTGACTGGTTTGGAACCTACTCGCCAGGCTATCTGCAGAACGGCCGCGCGGAGTTCGCAAAACTGAAAGCCGCCTACCACGTACTTGGAAACGGCAACGCGATCGAATGGTACGAGACCGCCGTGCCGCACGCGCTGTCGCATGACCTCCGTGTGCAGATGTACCTGTTCTTCAACCGGTGGATGAAGGGCGTCACGAACCCTGTCACAGAGCCACCGGCGCAGGTCGAACCGGACGCTGTCTTGCAGGTGGGGAAAACAGGGAACGTTGTACGTGACTTCCGCAGCGAAACGCCGCTTTCGCTGCTAACGAAGCGAACCCTGCCGGCACCTGCCGCGAATTGGCCTGAACTACTCAATGTCGACAGGCCTGCGCTTCCTGGTAAGCCTGCCGTAATCGGGCGCGCCAGTGGGGAGGGCTGCACAATCGAGGGAATCGAGGTAGCTTCGGCGCGCGACGTAAGGATCCCTGCCTGGCTGTACCGGCCTAACAGCGGCGACTCGGGCCGGGTGCTGCTGGCGCTGGAACCACGGGGCCGGAACGCCCGCTGGCGCGAGGATGATCTTTGGCACAAGCTCGCTGCATCAGGATGGACCGTGTGTGCGTTCGATGTACGGGGGCTGGGTGATCTCTGGCCTGAGGTCGGCCGCGGCAATGCTTTCTATGCGCGTCCGCACAATGAAGAGGAGGCTTGGGCATGGGCCTCACTGATGCTCGGCAAGCCGCTTGCTGGACAACGCGTCACCGATATTCTCGCCGTCGCAAACGCGGTGCGCGGTAAACAGCGAACCGTGCTTGCGGCGCTCGGCCACACCGCTGTCCCGGCTTTATGCGCAGCAGCCATCGACAGCAGAATCGATCTTGTCTACGCGTCGGGAGCCTTGCGGTCGTGGGCGTCCCTACTTCAAGAGGAAGACTACTCCGAGCCGCTGGCCAACTTCGTTCCAGGCATTCTGACTCGAACGGATTTGCCGCAGATCCGCAAGACGCTCGGCGCTAGGTTAAAAGAAGGCACGCGATGGGACCTGGAGACCCTGCAATCGCTCTGAGCGGCTACTGCCCACCAGACCCTGCTGCTGCTGCAGCCTTCTTCGAGTGTTTAGCAAAGAAGTCGAAGATGCCCGGGATGGCCGGCATGAACACCTCGTTGTGACCGCCCCCGGCAATCTCAACGTACTCGATCGAGCTGCCGGCTTTCTTCCCGGCTTCGACCATCGACCGTGACGAAGTCACCGGCACTGTCTTGTCGTTGTCACCATGAACAACGTACTGCGGAATGTGTCGGATCTTCTCCATCAGGGCCGGCGACCCACCGCCTGACACCGGGCCCAATGCCGCGAAAAGAGTCGGATGATTCTGTGCGATGCTCCAGGTTCCGTACGCGCCCATGGAGTGGCCGGTCATGTAGATGCGACCTGCGTCGATGTTGTAGTCGCGGCGGACCTCTGCCATGACGTCAAGCACGTCCTGCTCTGCCGAACCACGGTACATGCTGGCCGACTCGCGGCCCTTCGGTGCAGCCACAATCCATCCGTGCTTTTCGGCCGAGTCCTGCAGTGCCCGGCTCCCGTAGCGATCGAAGAGCGTATTCTCGTCGCCGCCCATCCCGTGCAGGGCCATCACCAGTGGCGTCGGCCGGGCGCTGTCATACTTAGCCGGAACATACAGCCGGTACGGCTGCAGCGTGTCGTCAACCTTCGAGAGATAGGCGCGGTGCGTGTCACCCGTCCTGTCCTTCAGCGTGTCCTTCCCCGCTTCGAGGCCCCGGACGATCTCCTCCGCCGTCGCCAGGTCTCGATCGAACTGCACACTGGGACTGGCTTCGGACCGATCCGCACGTTCCGGCAAGCCGGCGAGATAGCGCGCCGAGGTCAGCGCCGCACCGTCGGGTGCTTTCACATTGGCGAGTCGCTTTTGCAATGCCCTACCGCGTTCAAGAACGCCCGGCGCGACCGCGACGTCGACCACCTTTGGCTGGGAAAGGCCTTGAAACCTGATCTCGAGGCGGTAGGCCCCTTTCGCGAGCTCCGGCACTTTGAATTCAGCCGCTTCTGCGCTGAGGGCGCCAAGTTCCACCGCGGCGCCCGTCTGCAGAGGCCGCACACTCATACTTCCCTTAACGCTCGCAGGAGCTCCGGGTTCCGGCTCATACAAGCGCTTGAACGTGACTTTGACGACCTGCCCGGGCGTCCATAGGGCGTGGTCGACCGCTGGTTGCAGAGCGGAAGCGAGGGATAACGAGGGCGTCCATTCGGTGGCGCGCATCAAAGCCGTGCCCCTGTGCAGCAGCTTAAGTGCTTCGCCCTGCTTTCCCTGAGCAGCGGCGAGCATGGCACTGCGCCCAAGCTTCTGAACCTCCGTCTTCTGTTCAGCGGTAAGCGGCAGGGATGCGGCCATCTGGTTGTAGCCGACAAAGGTCCGGAGCACCAGCCCGGGGTCTTGGGCCGTGAGACCAACAGCCAGGCAGAGGAATGCGAATAGCGGACGCATCGCTTTGAGGGTACCGTGCTCCGCCGGTTAAAATCAGGATTGCTCCTTACAGTTCGGGATTGTCGAACCGCGGCCGCTGAAGCTGCAAAGTTCCTCCAGGGTTCACCGCCTGGAGGACGTGTTTTCGTCGTCGCAGGATCCCGCTCCGCGGCGGACGACGTGGTGCGGCAAGCGTGCACGGGGTCGCTCGCCGGCGTCTCTCGGTTCAGCGTGCCGGAGCTGGTCGCGGCGTTGTCGGAGCGCACGATGTACACCAGCGGCTTAGCTCCTTTACACAGCGCTCCTCGCGAGGCGCTCCTGGCCGGTATCTCGCGCGAAACCAGTCTCGGATACCTGAAGGAAGTAGCACGTTTCCCCGGCTTCGGACGAGCACTGGCCCGAACGCTCGGCGATCTCCGGCTCAACCGGATAGAACCTGTTCGTCTGCGAAACTGTGGTCGATCGGGTCCTGACCTTGCTCTGCTCATGCAGCGTTTCAACGATGAGTTGCAGACCCGCGGACTTGCAGATTATGCCGGTCGCGTTGAGATGGCGATTGGGACGGCCGCGACCCTCGATCCGGCTCCCGCGCTGCTGGTGATCGACCCCGGTGAGTTGAGTGCAACAGAGGAAGAAGTACTTCAGACGGTGCGCGCACGCGCGTCGAAAGCCCTGTGGTTGTCGATCGCGCCGCCTCAACTCCCGCGCGAGATTGAGTTCCTGTCCGCGTCCAGCGAAGCGCTTGAATTCGACGAGATCGCGCGGCGCGTACTGCATGCAGGGATCCCGTTCGATCGATGCGCTGTCATGTTGCGCAATGCGCCCCGTCATCTCCCCCTGCTTGAGGAAGCATTCAATCGTGCAGGTATCCCGGTCTTCTTCGAGCGATCGTTGCGCCGTCCCGACCGCAATGCGCGCGGTTTTCTCGCTCTGCTGAGCTGCCGCGGAAACAATTTCAGCGCCGCTGATTTCTGCGAGTACCTTGCCCTCGCCACGCTGCCGCACGAAGAAGAGCAGAAACTCTCAGAAGGCTGGTGGGAAGCACTGCTGGATGACGCCGCCGTCGTTGACGGCCACGAACGCTGGCAGTCACGCCTCGCCGCCGCGATCGAGAGGGCAAACGAAGAGTACGATCAGACGCCGTCTAGCGGGCTGGCGAAGCGCATCGACGCTTTGGAGAGCCTCCGCGGCTTTGCAGTTCCGCTGATCGAGAGGCTTGCCGCGCTGCCGGAGCGCGCACCGTGGCGTGCATGGATGACCGCGCTTGGAGCTCTGGCGGAAGCCTCGCTGCATGATGCTCGGGTGATTCGGAATGCCCTCGATGCGCTTGCTCCGGTTGCCGATCTCGACAACATCACCTTCGATGCCGTTCAGCACACGCTGGAGTCGCTGATCGGGGATCGGACTGAGGAGGATACCGGCGCACGGTACGGAAAGGTATTTGCTGCCCCGCTCGAGAGCGCGCGCGGCATGCACTTCGACCTCGTGTTCGTGCCTGGCCTGAATGAGGGATTGTTCCCGCGGCCGGATCGAGAGGATCCGTTGTTGCTGGATGTACAACGAAACGGGCTTGGGCTGCCGGCGCGAATGGAAGAACGCAAGCTCCTCAACGTTGCCCTTTCCAGTTGCGAACGCAAATCGGTGTTCTCCTGGTCGGCTGTCGATCTCGCGACCGGCCGGGAGCGAGTGCATTCCTTTTTTGCCGCCGAGCTGCTGGCCGCGACAGGCGGCACAGTCGAAGAAGCAACCAGCCGCATTGGGTGGTCGGCGCCACTGCGTCCTGAGGACTCCATTGACGACACAGAGTTCGACCTCTCCTGCTTTCGTCACTCCGCGAAAACGGGCGAAAGCATGTCATGGCTCGCAGCCGTGAATCCGCACACCCTCCCGGCGGTCCACGCCCGTAAGCGCCGCTGGTCCCGCGACTGGTCGGAAGCTGACGGCATCGACACCGACTTCGACTTTGAAGCTGGCTCTCAGCTGGCAAACTACCGCCTGACACAGCGCGAATGGTCGGCTACAGCACTGAATCAGTTCGCACGCTGCCCTTACCGCTTCTACCTGTACAGTGTCCTGAGGCTGCGACGGCGTGAACGGCCTGAGCCTTTCGCCTGCCTTGATCCCTTGACTCGCGGCCGCATCTTCCATCGATCGCTGGAACGCTACTTCGCAGGGGATCAGCAGCTCGAACTGGCGCAGATCGTGGAGGAAGAAGCGGCCAGCGAAATGGACCGGCAGGCTCCGTCTGTCCCGGGCATATGGAGACTCGAGGTTCGCAAGCTTTACCAGGATCTGCAAACCTGGCTGAGCATTCGCGATCCGGACTGGCTGCCTCTGCACGTCGAATGGAAGTTCCACGACCTGGTTCTGGACGGTGGCTGGCGACTGAAGGGCAGCATCGATCTCATCGAACAGCATCGCGAGGGTGCGATCCGCATTCTTGACCATAAAACCGGCAAGCCGCAGCGCAGACGACGAACGCTCGCTACCGGCGAAGGCGAAGTCCTGCAGCCGCTGCTCTATGCTCTGGCCTGGGAGGCTGCGGGCCATCAGGCCGCTCGTTCGGCTGCGTTGTCGTGGGGCACAGTGAGGGGCGGCTTCCGGCTCGAGGAGGTCATGGTGGACCTGGCGTCCCGGGAGGCAGTCCGGCGGGTGCTGCAGACTGTTGACGATAGCATCAGCCGCGGTTTCCTGCCTGCAGCACCTCGCAAAGAAGGATGCAGGGGTTGCGAGTACCTCGATGTTTGCGGACCGTACGAAGAGATCCGCACAAGCTCGAAGGATCGAAAGCAGCTGAATGCTTTGATGCGCATTCGGAGTGCGTCATGAGCGTTTTCATCGAAGCTTCAGCGGGCACCGGAAAAACCACGCGACTGGTGCGAGCTATCGCGGACGCGATCACCGAAGGCGTCCCTGTGGAGCGAATCGCCGCGGTTACGTACACGCACCAGGCAGCCGGCGGCATGAAGCTGAAAGTCCGCGAGCGCCTGCAGGCGATCGATACACCGGCGGCGCGGCAGGCGGTTCAGGGGCTGGATCGGGCTTTCATCGGGACCATTCACGCTTTTTGTGCGACGCTGCTCCGCCAGCGGCCGGTCGAAGCCTGCGTTGATCCCGAGTTTCGCGAGATGGATGCGGTCGAGGCTCGGGCAGTCTTCAGTCGTGTGTTTCGACAGTGGCTTCGCTCGCGCATGGATCGTCCGTCAGAGGCACTGCGCCGCGCATTTGCCCGTGAGGCCTGGAAGGAGAGCCGGACAGGGCCGGTGGCCGAGCTCGAGAATGCCGCCTGGGCCCTCGCCGAGTGGCGCGACTTCGATGCTCCCTGGCGGAAGGACCCGTTCGATCGCGCAGCGGCGGCGCGTCACGTCCTCGTCACTTGCGAGAACGCGCTCGCAGATTGGCCGCAGAACGAGAACAGCTG
>DASQEG010000337.1:0-5444 GCA_035633775.1 Bryobacteraceae bacterium | reverse complement strand
GGTGTCGAAACCCACAGCTGCAATGTGCCCGTGCTGCTCACCTCCAAGCAGGTTTCCGGCTCCACGCAACTCCAGATCAAGTGCCGCAATCTTGAAGCCTGCGCCGAGGTCGCTGAATTCCTTCAGAGCCGCCAGCCTCTTTCGGGCTACATCGCTGAGTTCGGTGTCGGCAGGCACCAGCAGGTAGGCATAAGCGCGTCGGTTCGACCGGCCTACACGTCCGCGCAACTGGTAGAGCTCCGACAACCCGTAGCGCTCCGCGTTTTCGATGATGATCGTGTTCGCCAGCGCGATGTCGATGCCGTTCTCCACGATGGTGGTGCACACGAACACGTCGTACTCGTGCCTCATAAACCCGAGCAGTACGCGTTCAAGCTCAGCTTCCCCCATCTGCCCGTGGCCCACACCGATGCGAATCCCCGGCAGCATCTCCTGCAGAAATGCAGCTCGCATGAAGATGGTATCTACCCGGTTGTGGACGAAATACACCTGACCGCCGCGGCCGATCTCCTGCTCGATGGCCGTCCTGATCAGATCCTTATCGATGTGGGCGACAACGGTATGCACCGCCAGCCGATCCTTGGGCGGCGTCTCGATCGTCGAGAGGTCCCGCAACCCGAGCAGCGACATGTGAAGCGTGCGAGGTATCGGGGTAGCGGACATCGTCAGCACATCGACGTTCTTCCGCATCTCCTTCAGCCGCTCTTTGTGGCGCACACCGAAGCGCTGCTCCTCGTCTACAACCAGCAGCCCGAGGTCGTGGAACTCGACGTCCTTTGACAGGATCCGGTGGGTACCAATAGCGATGTCCACCTTACCCGCGCCGATGTCCTCCACCGTTGCTTTGATCTCTTTCGCAGAACGAAAACGGCTGAGCATTTCGATGCGCACCGGGAATGCCTGGAATCGACGGCGAAAGCTTTCATAGTGCTGCAGCACCAGCACCGTCGTAGGTGCCAGGACGGCTACCTGCTTGCCGTCGCCGAGTGCCTTGAACGCGGCACGCATCGCGACTTCAGTCTTGCCGAATCCGACATCGCCCACCAGCAGCCGGTCCATTGGCGTGGGCGCCTCCATGTCCCGCTTGATCTGCCTGACAGCCGCGAGTTGATCTTTGGTGGGCGTGAACTCGAACGCATCTTCGAATTCGCGCTGCCAGTTCGAATCCGAGGAGAAGCCGAAGCCTTCGCTCATCTTCCGCGCGGCGTAAAGCTTTAGCAGCTCGTCGGCCATGTCGCGCATCCGGGCTTTTACTTTGGCTTTCGTCTTCTGCCAGGTAGCGCCCCCCATGCGATCCAGAGGTGGTGGCGAGCCCTCTCCGGCGCCCCGGTACTTCTGCACGAGGTCGAGGCGTGTCAGCGGAACGTACAGCTTTGCGTCCCCGGCGTACTCCAGCAGCATAAAGTCGCCCGAGCCGTCGCCCTGCGCAATGGTGCGAATATCGACGAACCTGCCCACGCCGTGCTGCACATGGACTACGAAGTCACCCGGCTTCAGATCCGCCATGTCGGCCTGAAAGGCACTCGCGGTACGGCGCGACAGGTCGGCGGGAGCGATAATCTCCGATTCCTCGAACAGATCCTCCGAACCGATCAGCGTCAGGCCGGAATCGGCGAAGACAGTGCCTCGCCGCACCCGCCCGCGCATCACGAACGTATTGGCGAAATCGCCAGCCACTGCAGCGGGATCGTCCGTCTCGCCGGGCTGGAACGGAACGCGATACTCGGCAAGGATGTCGGCCAGACGATCCACTTCTCCGGCAGACGGGGCGAAGTAGACGACACGCCCGCCCCGCTCGACTGTGGCAATGCCATCCTGCACGGCCATCTGCACATTGCCCTGGAATCGAGTGGATGGCCGCGTCGCGATCTGCAGCGACCGCGTGGAGTTCAGGTCCAGTTCGCGGATGGAGAGCAGGTGCCGACCTTCGAGTGCCGCCCTGAACTCTTCCCACGAAAGGTATGCGCGGCCCGGTTCGGCAGTGGTGCTCTTCGCCACCTCAGCCAGGCGCTTCCACAAGCGTTCTGCTGCACCGAAGACCTGCTCCGGCTCATCGAGAACGACCAGAGGATCAGGGGCAACATCCAGCAGCGTGCCGGACCTCGGCCGTGCCTGTGGAATCCATGTTTCCCATCCTGGAAACTCCTCACCCGGAACCGCGGCGCGGTGCCCTGCAGCTTCAGCGACGGCTTTTAGTAAGTCCCGGCTGCGCGGATACTCAGTGAGCGGCAGGAGGAGGCATTCCTTCGCACTGCCGACGGATCGCTGAGACTGCGGATCGAAGCGCCGAACGGATTCGATTTCGTCCCCGAAGAACTCAATGCGGAACGGTTGCGCAGCCTCCGGAGAGAACACGTCAAGAATGCCTCCGCGTACGGAGAATTCGCCCACCATCTCCACAGGGTCCCGGCTTTCGTATCCAATGCTGCGCAGATGCGCAACCACGTCATCAAGCGCCACCTCATCACCGCTGCGCAAGGTGAGCGCAAGCTGCCTGTAAAAGTCACGCCCTTCGGTGCGCAGCAGGCCCGAAGCGATCGGGGTCACAGCGATCGGGGCAGTCCGCGACGCAAGCCGCCACAGTCCCGTTGCCCGCTGCTCGGAGATTTCGCTGTGCGGCGACAGGTTCTGCCCGGGCAGAACATCGAGTGCCGGTAGCAGCAAGGGCCATCCATGCTTTTCTTTACCGTCGTGAACGACCGCGAAAAAAGACTCAATGACTTCGTGGAGCGCCTCTGCCTGCTTGTTGCCGTCAACCACCACGAGCAGTGGGCGATCGAGTGAATCCTGCAGCAACACCAAATAGAGGGCGCGCGCTGTAAGGGTGAGTCCGGCGAGTGCAACATCGGCCGCCTGGCCGGAGGCAAGCTGCCGAAGCGCCTCTGCGTACGCCGGATGGCGCTTCAGGTTGCCGAGAAGTTCGCGCAGTGCAGGGTGGGTCACGAGGGACGCTGCAGGATCCGCTCGGCCAGATTGGTCGTGGAATACCCCGGTTCGAGAGGCAGCGCAAGCACCTGTCCTCCGGCTGCCTCCACCTCCTCCCGCCCCGCGATGAAGTGGGACCAGTCTGCGCCTTTCACAAGTACGTCGGGCAGCGTGGCGGCGATGAGATCGCGAGGGGTATCTTCATCGAATGTAGCCACAGCATCGATGGCGTGCAGTGCCAGCGCCAATGCAATCCGCTCGCTTTCGGCGATCAGCGGACGCTTCGGTCCTTTCAGCCGCGCCACGCTTGAATCCGTGTTCAATGCGAGAATAAGGACGTCGCCCAGCGAGCGCGCCTGTTCCAGCAAACGGATGTGGCCGGGATGGAGCAGGTCGTAGCAGCCGTTGGTGAACACCACCGTTTTGCCTTCCTGCTTCCATTTCGCGCGCGCTTCAACCAGTTCTTCGCGAGAGTAAAACGTGCCCATCGCCACCAGTACAGCCCTCATTATAGGAGACCCGCACGGGTGAAGGCCTCCCGCATTCTCGTCCGGGCGACGAACTGGGTTGGCGATGCGGTGATGTCCCTGCCTGCTTTGCAGGCGCTTCGGCAGCACTTCCCCGAAGCAAAGATTTCCGTCCTGGCGCGCCCCTGGGTAGCCGATCTGTATGCGCGCGAGAACTTCGCGGACGAGGTCATTCCCTACAATGCGGCACGCGGCTGGGCCGACCTTCGGGGCAAGTATGCTACTGTCCGCCGGATTCGCGAAGGCCGCTTCGATGCCGCGATACTGCTGCAGAATGCATTCGAAGCCGCCGCGCTGGTTGCACTCGCCCGAGTGCCGATTCGGATCGGCTACGACCGTGATGGCCGAGGCTTCCTGCTCACGCATGCCATCCCCGTGCCGCGCAGCGGCGAGATTCCCGAGCACCAGCGGTTTTACTACCTGGAGTTGCTTCGACGCGCGGGTATCCTGGCCTCGACGCCTGACTGTCCTGCCATCCGGCTCTCTTCTGCCTCTGCCGCCGCTGAGCAAGGCCGCCGCCGGTTTGCGCAGCTTGGCTGGAGTGACGTCACGGGCGTTAGTCCGGGGGCAGCCTTCGGCGGTGCGAAACGCTGGCTGCCGGATCGCTTTGCGTCCGCTGCCATGGAACTGGGATGGCCTGTCGCGATCTTCGGCTCTGTAGAGGAACGGGAACTGTGCGGCGTTGTCCTGACCGAAATGCAGCGTCACGGCTGGCCGGCTTACAACTTCGCTGGCGAGACTACCCTTTGCGAGTACATCGATCTTGCTGCGGCCTGTCGGGTGTACCTGACGAATGATTCGGGACCGATGCACATCGCCTCAGCGCTCGGTGTGCCCACGGTTGCCGTCTTCGGAGCAACGGACCATGTCGCTACCGGACCCACCGGCCCGTTGGCCCGCATCGTGCGGCAGCCCGTCGAGTGCAGCCCATGCCTTCTCCGGGAGTGTCCGATCGACCACCGCTGCATGACACGCGTCAAGGCCGATGCTGTTGCCGAGGCCGCGCGCCAGGCCCTGGCCACGGCGCGTTATCCTGACTAGTTTGGACACACGTCAGAAAGTCGTGCAGTCGCTCCGGCTGCCTCATGACGCACGCCCTGTCCGCTTTGTCCTCGGCTATTTCGATCCGGTGGTGGCGGAACATGCAAGAGTACTGGACGCCGTCTGCCGGCCCGGAGAGTTTGTAGTCGCCGTGGTGGATGATCCCCCAGAGCCATTGCTCGACAGGCCCGCTCGCCTCGACATGGCTGCCTCCCTCGGAGCCGTTCATCAGGTGCTGCCCGTCGATGGCACGAGTGAGCTTCCCGAGGCCCAGGTGAGTGATTTGCGGCCGCAGCACCTGGCGATTCGGGATCGTCTGATGCAGCGAGTCCGACAGCGGGCCGGGAGCGAATGACCGGCCTGAACATTCTCGTGATTCGGCTTGGCGCGATGGGCGATATCATTCACACCCTTCCGGCCGTCGCCAGCCTTCGACAAAGCTTTCCGCACTGCGCAATCGTCTGGGCCGTCGAGCCCCGCTGGATGCCCTTGCTGGAAGGAAATCCGTGTGTGGACGACATACTTCCTGTTAACCGCCACAGCCTCAGCGCCATTGTGCAACTGCGGCAGCAGATGCGTAAGAGGCGATTCGAACGCGCCATCGACTTTCAGGGCCTGATTAAGTCATCCGCAGTAGCAATGCTGTCCGGCGCGAAGAAGATCTACGGGCTGCATCGGTCTGCCGCCAGGGAGCCGCTGGCCGCCCTCGCGTACTCGCATACATGCAAACCGCAGGCCTTGCACATCATTGACCGTCATCTGGAACTTGCCGCATGTGCCGGGGCTCCGGCCGCGGTACGCGTGTATCCGCTTCCTCCGGGTCAACATGAAGGCGTACTGCCCGACGGCCCGTTCGTGCTCGCGAACGCCGACGCGGGCTGGCCCGCCAAGGAGTGGCCTCGTGAAGACTGGTCGGAGCTTGCACACAGACTCGAAAGTTGCGGGTGTGCG
>DASQEG010000336.1:0-4258 GCA_035633775.1 Bryobacteraceae bacterium | reverse complement strand
GGTGCATGATCAGTTCCGTCGCGCGGCCGTTGCCGTTAGCCACGAAGGTGATCTCAATCTCACTGTCCCCAAGAACATAGTCCCGAACGCTGTCCGGCAACAACGGGATCTTGTCGTTATTGATCTGCGCGATCAAACGGTCCCCCTCCCGCAGGATCGTGATGCTGAGCTCCATCATCCGATAGGCCCCGACGTAACTGTCGTATACCTTCGGATCGACAGCAAAGTCTTTGCGCTCGCGTGCGGGAAGGCCCAGCACAATACTGAGGAGGCGGGTTGCCAGTCCGGCCGCATCAACGCCGTCCGAGTTGGTCAGCACAACCACGGCGGCCCGTGCCTCGGGAGCAATCAGCATCCTGGCGCTTGTGCCTTGCTGTGACCCGCCGTGACCCACAACTTTCACGCCGCCCGTGTTCCCCAACTGCCACCCCAGCCCATAGGCCATCCGTCCCAAACCGTCCGTCGGCAGCTGCGGCGTCCACATCATGTCTCGCGTGGAGCGCTTGACGAGGCGGTCGGAAAGCAGCGCTACCGCGAACCGGGCCATATCTGGTGCGGACGAAAGCCAGCCACCACCGGCGACCTTGTAGCTCGCATCTAAGAATTCCGCGTTTACCAAGGCCCCGGACTTGTCTTTTGAGTAGAACCGCGTGCGCAGTGGGACAATGGCCAACCGATCGTCCGGACGTGTTTGGAGCATGCCTGCCGGAACCAGGACGTGCTGGCGCACGGAGTCCGCGTACTTCTCCGCGGATGCTCCTTCCATCGCGCATGCAGCGAGCGTGTAGCCTTGCGTGGAGTAACTGAAATGGGTTCCGGGCTGCGCCACGAGCGGATCGCCGGCGAAAAACCGCATACCGCCTTCAATCCCGTTTTCAAAGTGACGCGTGTTGCCTACTTCGGGGTCGCTCTGGGACTCCGTGTAAGGATACTCAGGCACCTTGTAGTAGCGGATGCCGCCAAGATGGCTCAAAAGCTGTCGCGTTGTGATAGGCCACTGCTTCTGTGGAAATGCCGGGCAGTAGCCCTGCACGGGAGAATCCAGCTTCAGCTTGCCTTGTTCCCAAAGGGCCATGGCGGCCGTTGCTGTGAGTGGCTTCGAGATCGAGCCCAAACGGTACACGGTTTGTGAGGTCGCAGCAACGGAGTTCTCGAGATCAGCCATCCCGAAGCCTGCCGACCACGCGACTTCACCATCCTGAACAATTGCCACGGACAAGCCCGGAACCTTGCTGGCCGCCATAAACGTTGCGATGGCCGCCCCCATCTTCGATTGCCTGTCCTCAGACAGCGTCCCGGCCTGAGCGCGTGCGCCACTCGCGGCTGACAAGAAAGCGGTAAGCAGCACAATCACTGTCGCGAGCTTCCGGCGTTCTCGCCGACGGGACCTACCGTTGCTGCGCTGAGTTGCCGGGGGCTGATCCGGGTTCCACCGGTCCTCGTTGCGAGCCAGCAGGACCTCTGCATCGAGCATGGTTCAGTATAGTTCCCCAGTAGCGCTTGCGGCGTTGAAGGATCCGGCTGTGAACTCCGGTTACCAGACAGCCCCTGTACGACGAAACCCTAAGTATGCAGAAGATCGGCTGTGGCAAGCGAGAAGTTCGTATACATTTCGTCATCCGGAGTGGCAGATTCGGAGAAGATGCCAGTCAATCGTTGAATCAACTCGTCTGCGGACGGCAAGGAAGCCAACTCTGGGCCGATGCGCTTTGAATGGGCCGCGATAGTCAGCAGGGGTTCTTATACAGCCTGGAACAGCAGGTGCTAAGTTCAGCTCGCCAAGCTGAAGGGTTGTCGTCCGATATTTGGACTTCTGCTGAGGGATGTTCTCTGGAGAATGCTTCGCTTCAAAAGCGAGTGAGCGGCTGGCCGAAATGGACGAGAATCGCTGTGCGTGTTCTCGGGTCGAGTACCTCCACGCCAAGAAATCGATCCTACGGCCTGCCATGGGCCGGGCCGTATAGAACTACTCCGGGGCGTTCGTTAGTCGGTATACCATCGCGAATCACGAGTCGACCGTTCACAAGGACGTGCGATACCCCTTCCGGGTGTTGCTTTGGTCTTTCATAGGTCGATTTATCGGCCACTGTCACGGGATTAAACAAAACGAGATCAGCCTTCATGCCGGGTCTTATGAGACCACGATCTCGGAAGCCAAACCGATTCGCCGGCAACGCTGACATGCGGCGGACAGCCTCCTCCAACGTCAGTACCTTACGGTCCCTTACAAACGTCCCGAGTATGCGGACGAAGGTCCCGTAACTCCGCGGGTGCAGGATGTAGTCACCAGGAGCACCGTCAGAACCAATCATCGTTTCGGGCCGGCGAAGCACGCGCTCAACATCGCTTTCTTCCATCATGTACCAGATGTCCCAGCAGCCGCCCTTTTCCTGAATCCGGAGCGCGGTTTCGGCGGCGTTCTCAACAGTTGGTGCTGCTCCGCCTGACTCGGTGACTTGGGCCAAGGTCTTTCCCTCAAGCTCTGGCTCCTGAGGACATCGTGCCATGACTACCTCATGGGGACGGCGGTACTCTCTGAGGATGTTAGCTACACCCTGCTTAACTCGCAACCGCGTGTCCTTATCGGCCAGTCTTGTCACCAGAGACTTCTGGCCTCCTTCCAGAGCCCACTGTGGAAAAAGCGACGTGCTTGGGCCGAATCCTGCCGTGTAAGGGTAGACATCGAGCGTGACATCGACGCCGCGCTGACGCGCCTCATCGACGAGCTGGAGTGTATCTTTTGTTTTGCCCCAGTTCTTGTACCCGTTCGCTTTGTGATGAGTAATCTGGGTTGGCAGATCCCCTTCTTCGCCAATGCGGATCGCTTCACGGACACTTTCAACCACACGGTCACCTTCGTCGCGTATGTGCGAGATGTGAAGCCCCCCGAGTTCACCCGCAACTCTGGCTAAGCTGATGACTTCCTCAGTAGTAGCGTAGTTTCCCGGCACATAGAACAAGCCGGTCGATAATCCAACGGCCCCTTCGAGCATCGCTTCGCTCGTCAACTGCCGCATGCGAGTGAGCTCATTGGCGGTCGGCTTGCGGTTTTCAAGCCCAAGCACCGCTTCGCGAATCTTGCCGTGACCGATGAAAGTAGCTACATTTACACCGAGCTTTATTCCTCGCAGCGTTGCCAGGAAAGCGCCGACCGGGTAGGCAGAGATCCCGTCGTTTCCATCAATTATCGTGGTGACACCTTGGCGAACGAAGTTTTCTGCCAGCGGGTTGGAGAGGAGGTTGTTTTGAGAATGGGTATGTGGATCGATGAACCCCGGACTTAATACCAGTCCGCGGCCAGGCAGCGTGAGCGACGCCGATGCTCCCCGAAGCCGACCAACGCTCACGATCACGTCACCTCTTACACCTACGTCGGCGACATACCACGGGCCCCCACTGCCATCCACAACCCGGGCCCCCGTTATGAGAACGTCGAACTGTGGCGCCTGTCCCGAGAGAACTGCCGCAGCAAGAAGAACCGCAATCATGAGTGGCACCCCCTGATTGTAGTCACGTCAACTTAGCTGCGGAACGGTGGCCGGGATTTGCTCGTTTGCTGGCGTATACCGAGTTCTGCCGTCCGGATGTAGGTTGGGCGGGTACGCAGCTTAATGCGCGTAATCCGTTGCACGAGCGGAGACATCGTCCGCGCCCGAAGTGAAGACCGGCGAAAGCTCTCGAATGCCTACTTACCGCAACACGCCGTCACGGCCCCACAGAATCAGGCACACTGCTGCTCGTCATCGTAGACGGTCTTACGCGGATGGGACCGCCGCCTCATCAAGACCGAACGAAACACACGTTGCATCATCACATGACGTCCGTCGGGCGCGAGGGGGGAACGTGTCGCCGATGTGCGCAGTCTGACTTGTTACCCGTCAGTCGCCCTCACAAACCCCTGTTCAGTAGATCGGCTGTGACTTTGGGTCGCGGCCGGTCTTGCCCATGGGCTGCAGGAGCGTGCGTCCTCCGCTGCCCATCAACACCAGATCGCTCGGGCCCTGGAAAAATGTGAATCCCTCTTTCTGGAATTGAGCAACCTGCTCGGGACTACCGCCAGGACGGCCGACGGGAAGGTTCCGCTTCTTTGCCGCGGCGACGACCTTCGCTACGGCTTCCTTGAACTTCGGAGAGTCCATCTGGCCGCCGATGCCCATCGAGTACGACAGATCGTTGACACCGATGAAGACCACGTCGATACCCGGAACCGCGAGGATCTCATCGATCTGCTCGACTGCACGCTGTTCTTCGATGATGA
>DASQEG010000335.1:0-6136 GCA_035633775.1 Bryobacteraceae bacterium | reverse complement strand
CAATTAGGCCTACTCGTAACTGCCTGATAAGCAAGCGGTTGCACCCAGCGCCCCGGCGCTGAATCTGGTACAATAATCAGTGCAGATCCGCCACGTTTGAGCAGTGCCCAGACTCGCACGGCCGAGGTGCGCGGATCACTCTTTCGAAGGAGCCAGACTCTTTGGCAGACCAGGAAACTACCGGACAGCCGCCCGTACCTCCGGGTGGCGGCGGGGTGCCGCCGACCGCTGGCGGTACCGATGGCGGCAATCGCAACGTAACTCCCGTCAACATCGAAGATGAGATGCGCCGGTCGTATCTCGACTATTCGATGAGCGTCATCATCGGGCGTGCACTGCCCGATATCCGTGACGGCCTGAAACCGGTGCACCGCCGCATTCTTTACGCCATGAGCGAAATGGGGCTGAGCTTCAACCGGCCCACCCGCAAGTGCGCCAAGATCATCGGCGAGGTGCTCGGAAAATTCCACCCTCATGGTGACATGGCCGTTTATGACGCGCTGGTCCGCATGGCCCAGCCGTTTGCGATGCGCTATCCCCTGATCGACGGTCAGGGAAACTTCGGCTCGGTGGATGGCGATCCGCCGGCTGCATACCGATACACCGAAGCGCGCCTGGCTCGAGTCGCGCACGCGATGCTGGAAGACATCGATAAGGAAACTGTCGACTTCCGGCCGAACTTCGACGAGAGCGAGCACGAGCCCGAAGTCCTGCCGACGCGTATTCCGAACATGCTCGTGAACGGTTCTTCGGGTATCGCAGTCGGCATGGCGACCAACATTCCGCCGCACAATCTGCGAGAGATCGTGGACGCCACCATCGCCATGGTGCAGAACCCTGCACTGACGCTGCCCGAAGCAATGCAGTTCGTGCCCGGGCCGGACTTTCCAACTGGCGGCTTTTTGCTGGGCCGGCAGGGCATCTACGATTATTTCACGAGAGGTCGGGGCACGCTCAAGATGCGCGCCAGGGTCGGGACCGAAGATATCACCCGCGACCGCGAAGCCATCATCGTTACGGAACTGCCTTATCAGGTCAACAAAGCGCGCCTCATTGCTGACATCGCCTCGTTAGTCAACGAGAAGAGGATCGAAGGCATCAGCGAGGTGCGCGACGAGAGCGATCGCGATGGCATGCGCATCGTTATCGAACTGAAGCGCGGTGAGACACCCGAAGTGGTGCTGAACAACCTGTACAAGCACACGCAGATGCAGCTCAACTTCGGCGTGATCATGCTTAGCATTGTCAATGGACAGCCTCGCGAACTCGGCCTCATTGACTGCCTGCGCAGGTTTATCGATCACCGCATCGATGTCGTACGTCGTCGTACCGATTACCTCCTGCGAAAGGCGCGTGAGCGCGAGCATCTCCTGCTCGGATTCCAGAAGGCGCTGAACCACCTCGACCTCGTCATCGAGACGATTCGTGCATCGAAGAATCCGAAGGACGCTCGTGCTGCTTTGACCGGTGATCGGGCGGTGCTGGAGGCGGTCGTCGGCACAGTGCTGGACCGTCTTGCGAATCGCACGACCGTTACGGCGGATGTTTACTTTGGCGTTTTCGACTTCAGCGAGCGCCAGGCTCAGGCCATTATCGAACTACAGCTGCAGCGCCTTACCGGTATGGAGCAGCAGAAGATTCTCGACGAGCTCGCCGACATTCAGCGGATGATCGCCGAGTACCTTGAGATTCTGGGCGATGAGAAGAAGCTTCGCACCGTCATCGTCAAAGAGCTGAAGGACGTTCAAAAGGATTTCGGCGACGCTCGCCGCACCGAGATCATCGAGGACACAGGCGAACTCAACATTGAAGACCTGGTGCAGCAGGAAGACGTCGCGGTCACGGTGACGCGCGGCGGGTACCTGAAGCGTACTCCCATTGATACGTACCAGCGTCAGACGCGCGGAGGCAAGGGTCGCATCGGAATGAGTACCCGCGCCGAAGATGCTGTCGAGCATCTGATCATCGCCAACACTCACTCGTACCTGCTGATCTTCACTACCAAAGGGCGGGTCTACTGGCTGAAGATTTACAACATTCCCGATGCGGGACCTGCGGTGAAGGGCAAGAACATTAACGGCCTGATCACTCTGCAGCCGGACGAGAGTGTGAAAGCCTTCCTTACTGTCCGTGAGTTTGTGCCGGAGCGTTACATCGTGATGGTGACCAAGTTCGGCGTCATCAAGAAGTGCGCGCTCACGGAGTTCGACAACCCGATGGCGCGCGGCATCATCGCGCTGTCAATAGACGATGGCGACTAACTGATCGCGGCGCGGTTGTCAGGCGGCAAGGACTGCATCTTTATTGCGACCCACGAAGGCATGGCGATTCGATTCGAAGAATCGGATGTTCGTCCCATGGGCCGTCCTGCTCGCGGTGTACGCGCCATGACGCTTGACGACGGCGATTACGTCGTTGCAGCGGAGGTCGTTGGGGAAGAAGACCGGATGCTCTCGATTTCGGAAAACGGGCTGGGCAAGCGCACTTCAATCAAGGAGTACCGCCTCACCGGCCGCGGCGGCAAGGGCGTCATCAACATGAAGACGACTGCCAGAGTCGGCAAGGTGATGAACGTGTTGTCGCTGACAGAAGATCAGGACATCGCCATCATCACCCAAAACGGAAAACTCATCCGCATTGAAGCGGCAACCGTTCGTCAGGCTGCTCGGGCTACTCAGGGAGTAAAACTGGTGGACCTTGAGCCTGGCGATCGCGTCGCAGCGGCCAGCGTCATTCCTGACAGCGCCAACGGTCGCAATGGCGGCGATGACAACGGTGGCACCCCAATCCAGTAACGTTACGTTCACGCGGTGCGGCTTTCAAGAGCCGCATCGCGAACATTTTCTGGGTTTTGCGAGTAACATGAACGCAAACTCATGTTATGCTCAAAGTGCGTTTGTACAACCCGGTGGTCAATCCAACTACAAATGAACGATCCGCCGCCCGGCTTGCGATGAGGGGACGCTCAATACGCATGCCGAGGGAACAATGGAAGTGCAGATAGCTCAAGAAGGAAATCGGTAGATGAAAGAAAAAGGTGTTGTGAAGTGGTTTAATGCGGCCAAAGGTTATGGCTTCATTCAACGAGAGACCGGAGAAGACGTGTTCGTCCATTTCTCCGCGATCCAGTCGTCCGGCTATCGTACGCTGGACGAAGGAGCCCAGGTATCGTTCGTGGTGAAGAAGGGTCCCAAGGGCCTGCAAGCTGAGGACGTCACCACAGGCGCCTGATCTCACATCTGGCGATCTTTCGTTGGGAGGCCTGCTGCATGCAAGCTTCCCAACTCCTGAAGTAAGTCAGCCCTGCTAGTCAGCCTTACCCACACTCTCCACTGTTAGCGTATCTCCCTTTACCTGACCTTTGATCTTAACTTTGTAGTCCACGTGTGTCTTTGCAGCATCGACCTTGCCTGCAAGTTTAAACACCTTGCCACCGTTATCAGACACGAACACAGGCGCCGCACCACCTTTCAGGCAGTTCCTGGTACATTCGCGGGAAGCAGCGTCGGGCTTGGCGTTCGCGGCTCCACATGATGCATCGCTGATCCAGCCTGTCATTTCGCCGCCGAGGGCCATGCCAGCCGCCAGAATCGCTGTAGCCGTGAGTTTACGCATACCTCAATTGTAGCGGTCCTCACTCTGGGGCGTCCATGTACCAGGAGACCTTATGGCAAAGGACAAAGGAACAGCCGCCGAAGAGAACAGGCCGGTCCCGTCGCAGGCCGAGGGCGAAGACGATCCCGAATCTCAGGGCGGCGGTACCAGACCCGTTCCTTCGCAGGCCGAAGGCGACGAGGCCACGGTCGATGAAGCACTTCGCAAGCAGGGAGGCAAGTGACAGCTATGACAACTGTGAAGGTGTATGGAGCCGACTGGTGTGGTCCCACGCGCCGTGTTTTAAGCCACCTCGATGACTTGGGTGTCCCGTATCAGTACATCAACGTTGAGGAAGATTCGGCGGCATCGGAGTGGGTGAAGCAGCAGAACGGCGGCAAAGAGAAGAAGCCGACTATCGACATTGGCGGTACGATTCTTACGTCGCCGCGAACCGATGAACTCGAGCAGGTGCTCCGCCGCGAGAACCTGCTGGCCGCATAGCGGGAACACTCAGCGGTCGGCGCAAAGAGCCGATCAGCAACTCACCAGTGTGCGGGCACGCCGTGCTGTAATCTCCAGACCTGCGTGCCTGACGCACTTCCGAGGAGCCGTTCCAACTCCTCTGGCGTGCCCGTCAGGGCGGGGAAGGTTCCATAGTGCATCGGAATCACCTTCTCGCATCGCAGCAGTTCGCACGCTTTCGCCGCCTCGCGAGGACCCATCGTATACAGATCGCCCACCGGCACAAAAGCAAGTTGAGGTTGATACAGTTCGCGTATCAGCGTCATGTCGGTGAAAACCGTCGTGTCGCCGGCGAAGTATACTGAGCGGCCGTCGGCGAACCGCAGCACATAGCCGCACGCGTCGCCGCCGTAGATGATCCTGCCTTCTTCAAGGATGCCGCAGCTATGAACGGCGTGTGTCATAGTCACAGCAACGGCACCGGCCTGCTGCGTGGCTCCTTTGTTCATCTCCGCGACGTTCTCGACACCTTTGCTCTGCAGCCATTGACCGATCTCATAGATGCACACCACTTTGGGGTTGTACCGCTTCGCTATGGGTACTGCATCGTGAATGTGATCGAAATGACCATGCGTGATCAGTAACACGTCAACGCGCTCCAGGGAGTGGCTCTTCGGGTATGCAGGATTACCCTCGATCCAGGGATCCACTAGGAGCACCTCGCCGGTCTCCGTTCTGAACTGGAAAGTACCGTGTCCCAGCCAGGTAATCTCGATCATCTCAGCATTCTAGCGAGCCTTGATGGGGATCTCGCCAAACAGAGCCTTAACGGCTGCGACTTCGGCCGTCGGAGCGGGACTAAAGGTTGCGACGAACGCATGCACAGCCGGGAACGCGCGCAGCAGGTAAGGGTTGCCCAGCGACACGAGAACGGTAGGGCGACCGGAGGCAAGCATTCGTTCCATGAGCGCAGGATAGCTTCCACCCAGTGCGACGTTGCCGCGGTACGCGCCAACGGTGACGAAGGCTGCGCCAACATGCGAGGAACAGCCTTCAGCACGAGACCAAAGGTCTTCGATCTCGACCAGCGGCATCTGTGCGTCCATCAGCGCTACGCGTGCGCCTTTTGCCCGACTGCGAATCTCTTCCTGCATTCGCCTGCCACCCTGACCATGGCGGCTCTCGGCCATGATCCAGTAACAGGCTGACGCCGGATCGCTGAGCGGCACAGCGGCTGCTTCATTCTTGAGCGTCTTTACACCACGGTCTGCAGCTGTTTGCGCTAGTTGCAGGTGGTCCTCGGTTTCGAGCGAATCTGAGATGTTCTCCAGATCGACGAGTTTGCGTTTATGCAGGCCCACACGAGCCTTTGCACTCAGAATCCGAATGACACTCTCGTTGATTCGGCTCTCGGTGATGCGCCCGCTCCTGACTGCGTTCAGCACGCCACGGACTGCTGCATCCGGGTCGGGCGGCATCAGCAGAACATCCGCGCCGGCCTCGACGGCCCGAGCCGCAGCTTCTTCAGAGCTGAACTGTTTTGTCAGTCCCTGCATGTCCATCGCGTCCGTGACGATCAGGCCTTTGTAGCCCAGCTGCTCACGAATGATGCCAGTCAGAACAGGTCGAGATACAGTGGCTGGTGTCTGCTCCGCATCATACGTTGGAACGGCGATGTGGGCGCTCATGATGGCGTCTACCCCAGCCTCAGCCGCAGCACGGAACGGCACGAGTTCCACTTCGTTCATCCTTTCGCGCGACGCGCTGAGAACGGGCAGACCCATGTGGCTATCGACGTTAGTGTCGCCGTGACCGGGAAAGTGTTTGGCTGTGACGAGCACGCTGTTCGCAGGATCCGAGTGTGCGCCCTCAATGAAGGCGCGAACATGGCGGGCCACCAGCTGGGGATCGTCCCCAAACGACCTGATGTTGATGATCGGGTTCTCGGGATTGTTGTTGACGTCGGCCACCGGGGCAAACACCCACTGAATACCTATGGCTCTTGCTTCCTGCGCGGTCGCGAGACCGAGCCTCCGTGTGAGATCCAGGTCATCCGCGGCGCCGAACGTCATCAGGT
>DASQEG010000334.1:0-3683 GCA_035633775.1 Bryobacteraceae bacterium | reverse complement strand
GATGCGGCCGGCAGTAGAGCCATGCCGCAGGATCTTACCCAGCAGATCGCGCGCTACGGACTCGGTTTGGCGGTCGTAGAACTCACGCGGCAACACACGTGGGAGCATTACTCCGCTGCGCGGGAGCGAATCCGGAAGTGGTAAACGAGAGCGCCGAGCAGGACTGTCAGGATGGCAGCAAACGACACCCGGCTCTGCAGCGTCACCGCGTAGACCGTCATCCAGGCACCAGTGATCACGAAGATCGACGGAACCAGCGGATACGCAAAGCTGACCACGGGCAGCTTCTGCCAGTCCGGCCGCCGGCGGCGAAACACAAATATGGAAGCCACGGCCAGCAGCGCAGTGAAGTTCAGCGTCATTCCTACATAAGTGAACAGCTGTGGGAACGGCGTGAGCGTCATGATGATGGCACACACGCCTTGGGCGAGAATCGCCACCACCGGTGTCCGGTACTTTTCATGTACCTTGCCCGCGACGCTGAAGAATGCGCCGTTTCTCGCCATTGCGTAGTACACACGAGGTCCAACAGTGACCATCGCGCTGACGGTGGACATGATGGACAGCGCCATCAATGCACTAAAAACTCCGGCGATCTCCGGTCCGAACAGCTTCTGAGAAGTAAGCGTGCCGATCGCGATTACGCCCTTCATTTCCTCGAGCGGAGCCGCGTAGAGATACACAACGTTCAACGCCAGGTACAACGCGGCCACGAGTGCAGTGCCGAAAGCAAGTGCAATGGGAAGGGTGCGTGCCGGGTTTCGGATCTCCTCCGCTACGTACGTGGCTGCATTCCATCCGCTGTAGCTGACATAGATCCAGAACAGGCTGATGACGAACTGCTGCGGCAGCGGGCTGGTGCTGGTGCGAACGGCATCCTGGCTGAAGTGCGCCCAGTCGCCGCGCCCCGCGAGGAGGCCAAACACAACGAACGCGAGCAGCACCCCTACCTTCAGGAGCGTCAGTACGTTCTGAATCCGCGCTACACGTGAAAGCCCGAATACGTTTAGAACAGTGAAGCCCGCGATGAGGCAGCAGGCGGCGACCTGTCCAGCACCGATGCGAAAGGTCCAGTCGCCCGAACCAAACTGGAAAGCTGCATTCGCCTGCTTCAGCGGCGCGTAGAAGAAGCCCAGGTAATCGGAAAAGGCCAGCGATGCAATTGCGATCGGTGCCGAAAAACCTGCAAAGAACGACACCCATCCGGTGATGAAGCCCCAGGTAGGTCCATAGGCACGAGTCAGGTAGACATACTCTCCGCCGGAGCTCGGGTAATTCACACCAAGCTCAGAGAAGCAGAACGCGCCGGCGAGGGCCGCGATTGCGCCTGCTACCCAGATCAGGAGAAAGAGATCGGGGCGACCCAGATCACCGGCAAGGAAGCCACTCGCGGTGAATATGCCCGTGCCGACCATGTTGGAGACTACCAGTGCGGTAGCACTGACAGTGCCCAGTTGCCGGATGAGTCCGGGGTTCGCTTGCTGTGAAGTAGCCACTGTGCGGTGCGGGCGTGCGCCCTGAGCCGCCATTGTAACGTGCTTCAGCGGTTCTCAGCTCGCCGCCCGGGCATCTGCGAATAACACCGCGTCGTAAGTGCTCCAGACCTGTTCGAACACACGATCCCAGGATATGGAGCATGCGTATTCGCGCGCAGCCTGGCGCATTCGCGTGTGCAACTCCCGGTCGTTCATAAGGTCGAGAACGCACCTGATAAATGCACGATCATCGGCCGCTACGAAGCCCGTCACACCGGACCTGACCAGAAACTTCGGGCCGCCGCCGGTGGTAACCACCGTGGGTACGCCTGAGGCCAGAGCTTCGAGGATCACGTTGCCGAACGTGTCGGTGTACGAGGGAAACACGAAGACGTCCATGTCCGCGTAAGCCCGCGCGAGCTCTTCGCCTTTTAGGACACCCGGGAATTCGGCGCGTTGCACGTTCTGGCGTAGCCACCCCTCATCGGAACCCGGGCCAACGACGGTGAAGCGATAGTCGGTTTTCCCCGCCGCAATCAGAGCCTTCCCGATCTCTGCCAGAAAACGCACGTTCTTCTCCGTGCTTAACCGGCCCACATAGCCGATCGTAAAGGGGCGCGTGCCGGGGCTGCGCTTCGCAGGATCGAACTTCACAGAGTCGACTCCGCGCTGCATTAGAAAACAAGGCTTGCCCGTGCGATCGCGCAACAAATCCACCAGTTCCTGATTTGGCGCGAAGAGCAGACGTGCCAGAGCGTAGAACTTGGCAACGCCGGTCAAGGCGCCACGTTCAGCAGCCTGCGAGACCGCTTCCAACGGCCGATCAGGTAGGAAAGACAGCAGCCGGTGTAAACGCCTTCCCGCGTATTCATGGACGTTCGTGTGCCATGAAGCCACGAGCGGAATTCGAAGCTGATGAGCGAGAGCCGCGCCCAGCATTCCGACATCACCCGGACCGGTGACATGCAGCAGGTCAGGACGAAAATCTTTGAGAGCAGCGAGGATCTGCTGCCGCTGCCGCCAGATGAGCATGTCAAACGCAAGTTCCGATGATGCCTCGAGGTTGAACGCCGCCGCGCTTCGCTGCAGCTCATAAATGACTGCGGCGCCGTCGTGCTCAACACGCGTGACAGGTCCGGCGTGCAGGCTGAAGAACGGCAAACCTCGCCGGCGTGCGAACTGCTCGTACTGCCGGCTGGTCAAAGCAACGCCGTTCACTTCGTGAAATGAATCGGAGAAAAACGCGACCCTTCGCTCGGGCATCATGTAGCCACTTCTCCCTGCCGCTCGGCTAGCGCAAAGCGTAACGTCTTCTGAACCGGCTTGCTTTCGAGGAGACGTACTGTTGATACGAACAGTTTCACGACGGCGGGTCCATCTCCCTCCCACAGCAGTGACAGGGGTTTCACATCGCCGTTATGGTTTCGAAAGAAAACCCGGTCCACCCATCTTCTGCGCCCCTCCGGGAACTCCGGATACTCACGAACAGCGTCGAGAAGGCCGTGCAGTATACGCATGCGAAACGGCTCGCCGTAATGGTCCCGGAACAAAATGTGGCTCCTTCGTTCGTACCTTACCTCGTGAACAAATTCGCTGAAAGATGTTGCATGCGTCAGGTTGACAACCGCATTCGGCTCGCGGCCGTGGCGGTCGCCACCGGAGATGATTAGCAGTCCGTGTGCGTCGGCGAAGCGTGCGGCAGCGGCGTTCTCCTGCCAGTCCCGCAGGCCGTTCAGTTCGGCTGCGTGCAGCCACTCCTTGTGCGACTCGACGAATTCAGTGACCCCCGCGAGGTGCAACTCGGGGCCAATGCCTCGCTCGTCCCACAACGGATGGTTGAGCACGATCAGGACCGATGGCCAGTTGCACAAACAATCGAGAACCTCGCGAATGGCGCGAGGTTCCCCGCCCTCCGTGCACGCGGCCAGGTAAGCCATCGTGCGGTGCGCGTGCTGCGCAGGAAGGTTGTGCACACCGAGATGAAAGAAAGTGGGACCCCACGGCACGGTCCACTCGAGAGACACCGGGATATGACGCGCATCGGGAAGGATCCGCAGGTGCATGGGCGCCTCGATGTCGTCATGGTCTGTGAGCGACACAAGGGCTCGTTTGCTGAGACCCCGCTCGATGTTGTCACGCTCGAGATCGAATGCCTCCCTCGGTGAGAGCGGCGGAGTCCACCACGCATCACGAAAGTTGAGGGGCCGC
>DASQEG010000333.1:0-3886 GCA_035633775.1 Bryobacteraceae bacterium | reverse complement strand
GGCGGCTTCCGCTCGGCGCTCGCAGCAGACAATCTGCAAAAGATGGGCTATAGCGACGCAATCTCGCTGGACGGCGGATGGAAGGCGTGGACGGATGCAGGACTGCCTACCGAAAAGTAGCATGTACACGCGCGGTTGAACCCGGCGGTCGACGTGAGGTCGTGCAGTTCATCGTCCACCGGCAGCAGACTTACTAACCGTTGCGTTTGAGATCAACTTACCGCGACTCAACTCTATGAACTGCTGGCGCGAGGCGTGGTTACACCTCGTGTCGTACACATCACTTTACGGAGAGAACCTTGGGTCGCAATATCTTCTACATCATCGGAGTAATTGTCGTTATCTTCGTCGTGCTGCGAGTACTGGGACTGGTATAGCGTCCAGCGAACAACGGTAAGCGCGGGTGTGGTGCAGCGCAGACTGCTCCGTTTCCGCACGATTTGACGCCACTTACTCTTACTTAGCGTCGCGCCAGTTAGGCCCGATGCCGGTATCGACGACGAGCGGAACGCGTAACGAGTATACGCTTTCCATTTCCGATTTCACCATTCGGCGCACGTCTTCCACTTCTTCGGGCGGGCTTTCGAGGACGAGTTCGTCGTGCACCTGCAAGAGCAGGCGGGTGCGCATGGACCGTTCACGAAACGTCCGATCGATCCGGATCATTGCCATCTTGATCAGATCCGCGGCGGTGCCCTGAAGTGGTGTGTTGACCGCAGTCCTTTCCGCAAAGCCGCGTGCGTTGGGGTTGCGGGAGTGCATGTCGGGAATGGGCCGCTGGCGCCCGATCAGTGTCTTCGATACGCCAGTACGCCGCACTTCGGCAATCGTATCGTCGATGAAGCGACGGACGCCCGAGTAGCGGTCGAAGTACGCGTAAATGTAGCGCTCCGCCTCTTTCCGGTCGATGCCGAGGCTCTGCGCAAGGCCGAAAGGCGTCTGGCCGTACACAATGCCGAAGTTCACTGCCTTCGCGTTACTGCGCATCTCGCGGGTCACCATCAGCGGAGGAACTCCGAACACCTCCGCGGCGGTTCTGGTGTGGATGTCTTCGCCTTTGCGGAACGAATCCACCAGGACGGGATCTTCCGACATGTGCGCGAGCAGCCTGAGCTCGATCTGAGAGTAGTCGGCAACCACAAGGTGCCATCCGTGTTCGGGTACGAAGGCGGCGCGGATCTCTCGGCCGACCTCCGTCCTGATCGGGATGTTCTGCAGGTTCGGGTTGAACGAAGAGAGGCGTCCGGTCGCAGCTCCCGTTTGATTGAAGGTGGTGTGTATGCGCCCGGTGTGCGGACGAATCAAAACCGGGAGCGCATCGATGTAGGTGCCCTTCAGCTTCGCGAGCTGGCGGTATTCGAGCACCAGCCGGGCGATTTCGTGCTCGGCCGCAAGGTCTTCGAGAATGTCCGCCGCGGTTGACATTGACTTTCCGCGGCCATAGCGTACGGGAGCGGGGAGCTTCAGATCTTCGTAAAGAACCCGGGCGAGTTGTTGTGGCGAATTGATATTGAACGGCGAGCCGGAAATGGCGAAGATCCTCTGCTCGAGGCTCATCATCTCGGCGTTGAGCCGTTGCGACATGACCCCGAGTTGTGCCGGGTCGATGCGGATCCCGCACTCCTCCATGCGCGCCAGGACACCCGTGAGCGGAAGGTCGATGTCCTGGTAGATGGAGCGGAAGCCGCGTTCGTCGACTTGCGCTGAGAGCTTAGCGTGCAGTCCGAGCAGGCAATCGGCCCGGGCTTCCGGCGCAGGAGAGAGTTGTTCGAACAGGTAGCGTTCAGACAGGGCGTCACAGGAGCAGCCGCCCGGGTCGGCAGAAAGCAGAAACCCATAGAGCATGACGTCATGTTCGAACGCGGGTGTCTGCGCGATTCCCGCGGCTCTCAGCTTCACCAGCGTGTCTTTCACGTCATGAGCGATAAGCGGCCTCGAGTCGGACAGCAGAGGCGTCAACGAGGCCGCAATTTCTCTGGTCACAGCCCGCGCGGAACCCGGGTTCCACGCTATCCCGACAGCGTCGGCCACCGCCACGGCTACCGGTACACCCGGAGGCACCTCAGCCATAAGGCTCGCCAGCTCTGACTCGTTCGATACCGACCTGTAATCCTTGTCAGCGGCGGCCTCCGGTGGCTTTAGGTCCTTTAGCGCGCTTGAAAACTCGAGCTCCAGGTACAGGTCGCGCAAAGCTGTCAGATCGGGTTTTCCCGCAGCGGCATCGGCCATGGTCCACTCAATTTCCACCCCCGTTTCGATGGTCGCCAGCTTCTTGCTGATAAGGATCTGATCGCGATTGGCAACAAGGCTTTCGCGGTACGTCTTCCGCTCCACCTCTGCAGCGCGTTCGACCGCGGCCTCTACGCTGCCGAAGCGCACGATGAGATCGCGAGCACCCTTGTCGCCGATGCCCGGTGCACCCGGAATGTTGTCGATAGAATCGCCTTTTAATGCCAGCAGATCGGGGATAGCCTTCGGAGGCACGCCCATGAACTTCTCGACTTCCGCCGGGTTGTACCAGGCGTCGTCCTTCATGGGATTAAGCATCGAGATGCAGTCCGAGACGAGCTGCAACATGTCTTTATCGCTGGAGACGATGACGATTTCGGCTTCTCCCGACTCCTCGGCGCGGCGTGCGATTGTGCCAATTACGTCATCGGCCTCAAAGCCCGGATAGCGGAGAATAGGGATGCGCTGAACCTCGAGCAAACGCCTCACGTACGGAAGCTGATCCCGGAGGTCCGGCGGCATCTCAGTTCGATTCGCTTTGTAGTCGGCGAACTGCTCGGTTCGGGCAGTGTGCCCACCTTCAAAAATGGCGGCGATGTATTCCGGCTGATAGGTCGTCAGCAGCTTCCGCAACATGTTGTGGAAGATGAAAACCGCCTCGGTTGACAGGCCTTTGCTGGTGCGCATTGGCGGTGCACCCATTCGTGCCCTGGCATGATTCGCGCGGAAGATGAACCCGTAGCTGTCGATCAGAAAAAGCCTGGGGCGGATCATCATGCGAATGGTACCGTGTGACCCATGCGTGTGACAAAGCTACTACACCAAAATGGCTGCGCCGTGGTCGAAAAGCCACACTGGAAACTCGGTAAGCCTCTTGTCAACAGCAGGTTGCGAACTGTCCTGGTTGTGCTACTCTCATGTTTCGCATGTTGACTCACGATCTCGGAGTTTTCCTTGCGTTTTGAGACGACGGTAGCCCGGCCTGTCGCCGCGAGCGGCATCGGATTGCACAGCGGAGTTCCGGTCAGCATACGAATTCTCCCTGCACCAGCGGGGAGCGGCATTATCTTCGAACGCACCGACCTTGACGGATTTCGCGTCCCGGCAAGCTGGTCGCATGTGGCTCGGGTCAGTTACGCAACGAGTCTGATGCGGCAGGGTGTCCTGATCTCCACCACGGAGCACCTGCTCAGTGTTCTTTACAGCATGGGAGTGGACAACGCGGTCATCCAGATCGATAACCTCGAAGTCCCGATCCTCGACGGCAGCGGAGCTCCCTTTGTGGCGCTCATCCGGGAAGCCGGAATTCGCACGCTGCGACGGCGGCGCCGGTATCTGAGGATTCTTGAGACGGTGACCGTGGATGCGCCGGGCAAGCGCATCACCCTTCTGCCATCCGACCGCTTTCTGCTGACATGCGAGATCTTCTTTGAGCACCCGCTCGTGGGCCACCAGACGATGCAGATGGAGGTGACGCCCGGTCGCTACGCTTCCGAGATCGCGCAGGCCCGCACCTTCGGGTTTGCCTGGGAGTTGGACCAGATGCGCAATATGGGTCTGATCCGAGGCGCCACACTCGAGAATGCTGTCTGTTTCGGGAAGGAACAGGTCCTGAACGAAACAGGGCTCCGCTTCCCCGACGAGCCCTGCCGGCACA
>DASQEG010000332.1:0-4900 GCA_035633775.1 Bryobacteraceae bacterium | reverse complement strand
GGGAAGTAGCGGACAAGCTGGGTGTGCAGCCCGGTTTCTACGTGCCCGAGGACAGTGCATTCTTCAAAGACAATTTTGACCCGCTGAAGATTGGCATCGTGGTCGCGCCCAACGTGCCGGTTAGCCTGCATCAGGTGTTTCGGTCACCAACACCATCCACGCTCTTCAGCGACTACAACAATCTGGCGCCGCGCGTCGGGTTCGCATGGCAGCCCGAAGCGCTGCAGCGACTTGTCCTGCGTGGCGGGTATGGCATGTACTACGAGCGCACCGGGGGAGCCATCAAAGGTGACCTGCAGCTCTCGTCACCATTCTTCATCTACCAAAACGTGCCCTCGCCGGCGGACATGGCGAATCCATACCCCGAAGTGAACATCAATCCTTTCGAGATTCCGTACAACGTCACGATCGCCAGAGATGCAAATGGCGGAGCTTCATGGCGTCGGTTCGACGGTAGTGCCTTCCCAGCTACCTCGCCGTTCAGTCCCAAGAGTCACACCTTCATCGACCCGTTCATTCGGACCCCTTACACGCAGCAGTGGACGTTCAACGTTCAGTACGAGACACTTCGGAACCAGGTATTGGACCTGCGTTACGTCGGATCACGGGGCACAGGCCTGCTGGCGCGTCTCAACCTGAGTCAGCCGCAGAATCCCCGTGAGTACCCGGTGAACGGCTTCGACGATTTCCGGACCCGAACCGGAGCGCTGATCAGCCCGTCGTTCTTTGTGCGGCCTGATCTGCTCGGTCTGCACCACAACGGCGGCTTTCGGTCGCTGTCAAACTGGGGCCATTCGAGTTACAACGCAGTTCAGGCCAACTACCGCGTTCGCATGCAAGCGCTGTTCGCCAACGTCGGCTATGCGTTCCAAAAGTCGATCGACAACGTGTCGGTTGACCGGGGTGTCATTCAGCACGACGCCTTCAACTCGCGGCTGAACCGCGGTCTGTCCGACTTCGATCGGGCACACCGCCTCACCGCGCAGTGGGTTTACGAGGTCCCGTTCGCGAGGGGCCATCGCCTCTTCGGAGGATGGAATCTGAGCGGTATGCTGACGCTGCAGTCCGGCAGCATGATTACCGTCACCGGCAATTCCTCCGCTAACGCAGTGTTCGCACAGCCGGCAACGGTGCGGCCGAGCTTCGCTCCAGGAAGAACACTGGACGATGCGATTCTAAGCGGCCGCGTACAGGACAGGCTGGAGCGGTACTTCGATCCGACGGTCTTCGTCGACAGTTCCGAGTCCTGGGGCAATGCCGGGCGGAATCTGATTCGTGGCCCAGTCCAGAGGCAGCTCGACCTCACAATCTCCAGGAACTTCAGTGTCGCTGAGTCGAGCCGGGCGGAATTCCGATGGGAGCTTTACAACGTGACCAACACGCCGACCTTCGCCAACCCGTCTGCCGGTCTCGCCGTTGGTGGTCCGGGTACCGCCGGCCGCATCACGTCAACGATTGGCGGTCCCAGGACAATGCAGGGCGGAATACGATTTATGTTCTGACGGGTTGTGTTAAGATGCGACGCGTGTCATTCCCTCCGAGCGCACGCGTCGCATCCGTTCTGCTTTTCGCCGGTTTAATCGCCGCTGCTTATGTGAAGACCCGCAGTTCCGTGTCCCTTACAGATTCTGCCAATGCTTTCCTTTCTGCCCTCACACCGGAGCAGCAGGCGAAAGCGCGCTTTACCTTCGCAGATGATGAGCGCCTGAACTGGCACTTCATTCCGAAAGAGCGCAAAGGTCTCGCGTTGCGCGAGATGACTCCCACGCAAAAGCACCTCGCGTATGCGCTGCTGAGCAACGCACTCAGCTCGCAAGGGTTCACCAAGGCCACGCAGATCATGAGCCTCGAGGACATCCTCCGCATCATGGAAAAGGACAGCGGAGAGCGGCGCAATCCGGAGAAGTATTACTTTTCGCTTTTCGGAGAGCCTGCGGAAAAAGGTATGTGGGGAGTGCGGGTCGAGGGCCATCACCTGAGCTTGAACCTGACGGTGGTGGACGGCAAGATCAGCGGCAGTCCAAACTTCTTCGGGACCAATCCGGCGGAAGTACGTGAAGGGCCGAGGAAGGGACTGCGCGTGCTTCACGCGGAAGAGGATCTGGGTCGCGACCTGCTGGCGGCACTGACGCCGGAGCAGAAAGCCGTCGCGATCGTCAGCAAGGAAGCGTATAAGGACATCCTTACAATGGCGGAGCGCAAGGCCTCAATCTCCGGGCAGCCGAACGGCCTTTCCGCCGCCAAGATGAACGCTCGCCAGCGTGAACTGCTGCAGCGGCTGGTCGAGGAATACACTCGCAACCTGCCGGAAGATGTGGCTGCGGCTCGCGAGGAGCTGGTGCGTAAAGCTGGGACAAACCTGTACTTCGCCTGGGCCGGAGTGGAAGAGCGAGGCGGTCCGCACTACTATCGCGTAGCCGGACCCGACTTCCTGATCGAGTACGACAACACGCAAAACAACGCAAATCACGTGCATTCCGTCTGGCGCGAATACAAAGGCGACTGGGGAGAAGACATGCTCGCCCAGCACTACAAGTCAAGCCATAAATAAGCTGGATGACAACCAGCCGGAGAGTGGGACCAGGATAACGCCCCGGGGGCGCAGAACGCCCCCGGTGCTACGCTGGGCCTATGGTGCCTCGTCGGACGCGGCGCTGGTTGCTCGGAGCGCTTGCGAGCGGCGCGGTGGCATCGGAGCTGAAGCGCTTCCGTGATCCGGCGACCGAGTTCGAGCTCCTCCGGTTGACCGACCCTGCCGTCAGCAACTCCTGGATTCCCCGATCTCATCTCAGGTCTGTTGCAGGCCGTGGCAACTCGCTCTTTTACCTTTCGGACAGGTCCGGCTCGATCCAGGCGTGGCGGATGCAGATTGCGACGGGCGAGAGTGTCCGTCTCACATCAGCGCAGAATCTCCATCCCGAGATGGCATCGGCCACATTCGACGACCGCAGCCTGATCTACTTCGACGACACGGAACTGGTGCTGTCCAACGGCAAGCGCTTGCGAACCTTGTATACGGTTCCTCAGCCGTGGCGACCGCAGCCGCCCTTCGCGGTCAGTCCCGCAGGCCAGCATGCGGCGTTTGCGGAGACTGATGGTGAGCGTTATCGGTTGCGGTTGCTGTCGCTGCGCGGGGGTGCCGCGAGCACATTGCACGAGAGCACCGTACCGTTAGCTGGCGCCGCTTTTCGACCGCGGACGGGGGCTCTGTTGTACCGCACCCCGGAGGCTGTGACGGTGACCGGCCTCGACGGACGGAACGCAACCCGATTGAAATTACCAGCGGGCGCGCCGGGCGACGCTGTGTGGTCCGCAGACGGGGCCGCCGTGCATTACCTCCTCCGCACTGAAGCGGGACGCCCTGTACAGCTTCGCGACCACCTGCTCGAGAGCGGCGAAGACAGGTTGATCGGCCTTACTACTCACTTCCATTCGGTGGCGCGTAACCGGGACTCCAGCGTTTTTGCGGGCGTCAGCAGCTCGGTGGCCGCTCCGTACCTGTTGTTGATGATTCGGGCCGCGCGCCGTGAGCTGGCGATTGCAGAGCATAAAGCGACCGCCCCATCGCGTGCGATCGTCGTGTTCTCGCCAGACAGCCAGCGCGTGTTCTACCACACGGATCGTGAAGGTAAATCGGCCATATATACGATCGCCCTGGAGCGATTTGTCGAGAAAACTCAGGAAGAAGAAGCAGAGGGGAGGTAACTTACCTGAACTGCTCGGCGCCTTCACGGTAGTCTTGTTTAGAGAATCCTAAATGCTTGCTCGTTTCCGGATTGCGCTCGTGTGCCTGGGCATATTTGCAGCCATTGGCGTGACGTCCTGCACGAAAACCCAGCCCGTTCAGGCGCGACAGGAGCCCGCAACTGTGTCGGTCCGGGTTGCACCCGTCTCCGGACGTGAGGTTCGCCGCATTGTCCAGTCCGTCGGTACCCTCTTCCCGTTTGACGAGACCGTCGTCAGCGCCGAGATCGAGGGGCGCGTTCTCGAGGTCAAAGCGGACTTGGGCGACCACGTTCCGAAAGGTGCCGTGCTGGTCCGTATCTCAGACGAGGAGCAGCGCTATTTGCTGGCTCAGACCGAAGCGCAGCTACGGATGGCGATGGAGCGCGTTGGACTCCGGAGTGAGGACGAGCGCATTACCGATGTCCGAAGTTCGACCGAAGTGAGGCGAGCGCAGGCGGATCTTTTCGATACCGAGCAGCATTACAACCGCATGCGGAAGCTCGTAGACCAGGGCATCGGGTCGCGCAGCGAACTGGACGCCGCTCAGGCTCGGTTCAACGCTTCCCGTGCAGCGTACGATCAGTCGATCAACCAGGCTCGGAACCTGCTGCAGGAGATCGAGCGCAGCAAGGCTGCCCTTCAGCTGCAGCGCAAGAAACTGCGTGACACCACGGTGTATGCGCCCTTCGCGGGCAGCGTCAAAGAGCGTCAGGTTACGCCGGGCACCTACGTCCGGGCAAACTCGCCTCTGTTCACGATTGTCAAAACAGATCCGATTCGCCTCCGGCTCGAGATCCCGGAGCGTTTCGCTCCCTGGATCCGTAACGGCCAGATCGCTGACGTTCAGGTGGAGGCCTTCGAAGATCGAACGTTCACAGGCAAGGTGTGGCGTATCTCTCCGACGGTCGATCAGACGAAGCGCACGTTTGTCGTCGAAGCGCTGGTTGATAATCCGGGCGCGAACCTGAAGCCCGGCTCGTATGCTCGGGCTTCGCTTCCGACGAACAAGGTGGATCGAGTGAGGCTGGCGCCCGCTCGCGCAGTTGCCTACGTGTTCGGCTCCAATAAGGCTTACGTGGTCAGGAACAACGTTGTTGAAGCTCGCGATGTGAAGCTCGGCGATCGTTTTGAGAACGACGTTGAGATCATCGAGGGTCTGCAGGAAGCCGAACTT
>DASQEG010000331.1:0-2409 GCA_035633775.1 Bryobacteraceae bacterium | reverse complement strand
GATTTCCTCACCGCGTGCGGCATGCTGCGTAGGGCCGTTGGCAGGTAATGCAATGCTCTTCGAACACAGGCTGAACGTCCGGTGCGAAAACGATCTGCGGCCGGACAGCCGCTGGCCGAGGAAAGGCAGAATCAGCACAGGAGACGAGCGCCGAATGAGCATGCAGGCTGGAGCTTACAACAATTGGTCCATGAGGAGTTTGCGTTGAACCGCGCTGACCGGGCGTCATGCGTTGCTTCGCACCTCACCTCCATCGGAACGGTGCTCACCCCGAAGGAGGAGAGATCGGGAAGATTGTCGACGCGCAAACAGGAATCGTTACTCCGGGTGATTGCTGTTTCATCGCACCGGAATTTATGCTTCCGCTAATTCGCTCCTCTTCAGCGCACACTCTTTTCTTTCGTCGTTGATTCACCCGAGGAGTCCCTCAAGTTACGTGCTTTTGGTCAGGCCGACTCACAAATCCTGCGGTCGTTCCGGTCGGTTTGAGACCAGGAGGGCTTCGCCCTCGGCAGGCGTGCTGCATCTTTCGTAGACAAGAAAGTCCGAGTCAGTTCGGGACAGATGTACCAGCATCCGGGGCCAATCCTGCAAAAGCTCGAGAGATTCGGCACCATCGTTAATTCCCTTGACCGAGTTCTCTGGTGTTGGATAGACTTAGGTACCGAGCTTTCAGAGCCAGATTGGGTCCTCTCCTAAGAGGCACTCTGCGCGACAGTGGTGCAGCAGGACCCTTTCGCGGCGTCAGATACAAGAACAACGTCCGCGCAGAGAATTCGTGTTCTATATCCCCGACGTACCCACATCCCTTTCGGCGAGTTAACAGCCTAATGAATCTTACAAAAACAGCCGGTGTACTTGTGCTTTGCGGCTGCAGCTTCGGAATACAAGCGCAGGCTCCCGGTAATCTCGCCACATCCATGGTGACACCAGCGCGCGGGTCAGACGCTTTCACCCTCCTTGGTACCGTGCACACGTATGCGGGTGACGGGCCGGCCAATCTCGTCAGCAATGCGATCCCCTTCAAGCCAGGAGCGCTGCTGGATTCCCGCAACCTGAGGGTTCTGGATGATGCGGCTGAGGTGCCGCTCGGCACCCAAGTACTCGCGACCTGGCCCCAGGATGGCTCCGTGCGCTCGCTGCTGGTCCAGTTCAACGCGCCTGTAGCGAAGAACTACACGATCGAGATCGGTCGTTCGCGAACGACAGCGGATACTGCAATCCTGCCGGTGACATGGGATCTGCCGCAGCGGGTTCTCACGCTGCCGGCGGTCTATCTCAGCGAGTCACTGATCTTCTGGGAACAGAAGCCATTGGGCGAATCCGGCTTCCCGGCATGGGATGCGAAACAGACGAGCTTTTACTCTCTGATCCAGACAGTTGGAACTTCACCGTGTGCGCGCGATGACCAATACTATGATGCGATCACGACGACATATCAGCTGTACGCACGTACGGGCGATCTGAAGTACCTGGTCAATGCACGTCGTTGGGCTCTCCATCACCGTCGTGACCAGATCTATCTGAGTGGTGCGAATATCGGTCACCCTCAGTGCTCGGGCGGATACGTCAACAACAGTCGTTATGCATTCCCGCAGGGGCTTGTGCAGGACTATTTCATGTTTGGCGACGAGGAGGCAAGACGTGCCTCAGGCGTTATCGTCGACAACTTCTTTATGGATTCCAGTAGGGATTCGTGGTGGTACAAGGCTCCGAATACGCGCGGGTCCTGGACGGAACAGGAGGCGGCATTTGCGTTGATCGGCATCATGGCCCACTACGAAGCCACCAATGATGCCAGGTACCTGGAATTTGCTCGCGCCAGGGTTGCAAGTCTTCACCGCATGCAGATGGAGAACGGAGGCAAGGCCTGGGTTCATAATCTGTACGACCACGATCCGGCGGAAGGTTGCTCGACGGCGGACTCGGGCAGTTCTCCGTGGATGTCGGGGCTGCTGCTGGAAGGTGTGATCAAGTACCACAAGCTGACTGGAGATGCACTTGCGCGTGAATCCGTCCTGATGGCGGTGGCTGATATTCGGGCGCGCTACGTAGCAACCGGCTTGTATGCCGGCCGGTCGTTGGTCTATCTCGGCTGTTCCAATCACCGCGACGGCACGCCTGATTTTGACAATCTGATTGCACACGCATTCGGGTACGCGTACCACTTGACGGGAGATGCGGCGCTTAAGGACTTCGGAACGGCGATCTTCAACACCTCGGTTGCGGATGGCCTCACCGGCACACATAAGGAGTATGACCAGCAGTTCCGGTCGAGTGGCCACTTCGTCGCATACGTGACCGGTACCGAGACGCCGCCGTCGGGCGACACCACAGGGCCGTCAGTCCCGGTGACATCAGATAACAGTGGTCTGACCGGCGTGCCATCTTCCCGGACCCAGGACGCGG
>DASQEG010000330.1:0-2740 GCA_035633775.1 Bryobacteraceae bacterium | reverse complement strand
ACTCGGATGAGCGTGAAGTCACTCGTGCCGCCACCGACATCGCAAACCAGCACCACCTGGCCGTCGAACAGCGTCCGCTGGGACTGCGCGAGGTGGTTGGCGATCCAGGAATAGAACGCGGCTGCTGGCTCCTCCAGCAAGGTGAGGTTCTCAATGCCTGCTTCCTTCGCAGCCTCCACGGTCAGCTCGCGAGCTTCCTCATCGAATGATGCCGGCACGGTCAGGACGACTCGCGCTTCGTGCAGAGGTACGCCGCTGCGGGCCTCCCAAGCCTCCCGCATGTGCTTGATGTATCGTGATGACACTTCGACCGGCGACAGAACTCGGCCGGCTTCCTGCGCATCCCACGGCAGGATCTTTGCCGAGCGATCCACGTCCGGGTTCGACAACCAGCTTTTTGCTGAATGCACCGACCGGGTGGGGACCAGGGCGCCCTGGTCGCGTGCATACACGCCGGTCAGTACTGAACCATCCTCCGCAAGGAACAGAAACGACGGGAGCGTGCGCTGAGGTTCGACGGCACCGGGGCGGACCGGCTGCGGGATCTCCTGAATGTGAATCGGTGGAAAGTCGGCGTCCTCAGCTTCGCGCGGATCGATCCAGGCCAGCGCGGAGTTCGTGGTTCCCAGGTCGATGCCGATGTTCATGCTTCGACGCGTTCCCGGACGTTGAACTCCAGTTTCCAGCGTCGCCCATCTTTAGCGACGCACCACAGCTGCAGCATGCCTGTTTCCGTTACCGTTGCTTCCAGAGTGACGCGTACCGTTTGTCCCTGCTGCCCATCGGCATGCAGAGTCACCTCGACCGGTGCCAGTTCCTCGAGTTCTTCCGTTACTTCTTCCAGCATGTTGCCAGGGTTGTCCGTCTTGCGAGTGGCAGACGTGAAGAAGCGGAACTCGGCAGGCTCGCCGACGATGAGGCCGAACTCGCGCTCGGAAAACTGCAAGTCGGTGCCCTCTTCCATGCCGAACGGTACAACCGTCAACGCCTTCAGCGGTGCGGGAAAGCCGGGAACAGCGGGCACCGAGCTTTCAATCCCGACGTAGTATGTGCGCGGCACGCCGCCGCGAATCCGCACACCTCTGCCTTCGCGCGCCAGCCCGTAGTAGGCCGCACCACGGGAGACCGCGTGCATCAAATCTTCGCCTGAGAGCGTCCGTACGGGGCCAAAACCTTCCTCGGCCAGCCAGCCGTTCAACACGTCGAGGATGCGATCGCGCACCAACCCTGCCCGGAGCACACCCCCGTTGAACAGAACATGAGTGGGTGACGCGAGACCGCTTGGGCCGCGCCGAACGGAACCTGATTCTGCCGCCGAGGCCTGTTGCCTTAAAAATCTGGCAAGATGGCGCGTGACGGCGGGATCGCTGGCGTAGGGCAATCCAAGCTCCTGCAGCGCTGCGCGCCTGCGCTGTTGGGGCATGTCACCGCTGCCTGCGCTGGGGAAGAATCCGTCGAGCAAGGTGGCATGAAGCATCTCTCGGGAAACACTCGACTTGATCGTGCCGCCCACAAGCCCTGTACCGCGGCCGAGAATCGCAACGCCGTGCTCGGTTGCCTCGTACGTCGGGTCCAGCAGTCGTTCCTTGGCAACTCGGCACTGCTGCCACAATGCGTTCAACTGCATCGAGTCGAGCTTTGTGCCTTTTCCCTGAAGCTGCGCAGCAACCCCGTGCGCAAGTGCGAGGTCCATGTTGTCGCCGCCGAGCAGGAAGTGCTCGCCTACGGCAACACGCTCCAGCCGGAGCTCGCCGCCTTCCTCTGTGACAGCGATAAGCGTGAAATCCGTCGTACCGCCACCGATGTCGACAACGAGTATCAGATCGCCGACTCCGACCTGGTCGCGCCACCGCGGGTTGGCCTGAATCCATGAGTAGAACGCGGCCTGCGGCTCTTCCAGCAGGACAACGTTGCGATAGCCGGCCTGTTCGGCTGCGTGCTGCGTAAGCTCACGCGCGACTGCATCGAACGATGCAGGCACAGTCACCAGCACCGTTTGCTGGTCCAGCGGTGCGTCGGCATGGCGCAGATTCCACGCGTCCCGCAGATGCTCGAGGTAAGCCCTCGAAGCTGCGACGGGCGAGATTCTGCCCACACCGTCCGGAGCCGCAGCCGGCAGCAGCGCAGCCGTACGATCCACGCCGCCGTAAGACAGCCACGACTTGGCTGATGCAACCAGCCGGCCCGCGTTCTCCGCTCCACGCTTCTGCGCCAGAGATCCGGCGAACGACACAGGCGTCTCGTTCCACGGCAAAGCCAGCGACCCCGCCGGAAAATCTGACGGACCCGGTATGAAGAGGAAGGACGGAAGCAGCGTCTCGTCTCGAACCTCACCTGGATTGACGAGCTGCGGGATCGAGAACTGCTCTACAGAGGGCGGTGCGAGTGGATCGACGCCGGGTATGTCGCGATCGATGCACGACAGCGCGAAGTTGGTCGTGCCCAGATCGATGCCGATGACGTAAGACACGGGGACCTACTCGACTTCGATCTCGGCGGGCGCAAGGATGGAAAGATTCTGTCCGCCCGCAGGCTTCGGCAGATCCACCTTGTCAACGCGCCAGCCCTTGTGCCGCAGAATGCCCTGCGACGCATTGCCGTCGGCCGGAACATTGCCCAGCAGCTTGATGCTGTTCGGGTCGCGCTTTTCGATACGTGCGGGAGTGTGCTCCACGCCGTCAACAACGGGCTTCAGACTGAAGTATCTCGACAGCACCGTGCGGCTTTGCTCGTGAAGGCT
>DASQEG010000329.1:0-3622 GCA_035633775.1 Bryobacteraceae bacterium | reverse complement strand
TTAAGGGCCTGGAGGCCCCGCATGATTGCAGTTCTCGAGTTGTCCTGATCTAGACTCGACCTCCTGACCCACTAACTCTCACGCATGTTGGTACACCATTAGTACACCAGTGCAGGGGAGTTCGGGTAAGTTCGCAGGAGTACGATCTCCCACGAATTTATCTATTTGCAGGAGTTTTTGAACGCTAGTGAACAGCTGCAAACGCAAGGATCTGCCTTCACACGGCAGAGGTCGCTGGTTCGAACCCAGCATCGTCCACAAACTAAAGGTGCACATTTGCAGCAAGAACACGTGAAGGCGTCTCGTTCGATATCAGCTCGGCAGTCCTTCGTGCAGCAACCGTGCAGAAACTCGCGTCGTATCCCCACCTTGATCAATGACCGCAAGTTGCGTACTGTCAATAGGCGAGAACGATATCTTGAAGATTTTGCATCCGGTCACGTCGGCTCTCGGAACCAACGCGCTATTTATGGTCAGCCCTCAGCTAGGTGAGAGTCAGCCGCTTAACTGAATTGTCGGAGACTTCAGTGAAATAGAGCGCATCGCCGCCAACGGATGAGAACACAAGGCCAGACAATCCAGTGCTGCCGGTTTGAATATCGCGTTTGTGCGGTAGACCGTCCCAGTCGTACTCGGAGATCACCCCACTTGCGCTGTCAGCCACGAACAGGCTTGTGTCACTAGCAGCCAGACCTGCAGGTTTCTTCACGCGATCCGATTCGATGGCAACCTCGTGGGTCGCTCCTCGCACATACGAATACTCCGACAATGTCTCCCGCGGCTTGATCCAACTGTCCCCGGCTGCCTCGATTAAAGTGACGTTGCCTGATTGCTGAATCCATTTGTCGATGACTTCGGGATCATCACCATCGCCGTAGTCCTGCGGAACTTGAGCCCACTGAGTGACGCCGGGTCCCTGTGCTCCGTGTGCACCTTGATGGGCGCCTGCCCATGAATCAACCAGCACATCAGTCGATCCGCTGTCCAGCTTCATACGCCGTACGACGCCGGCGCCCGAGTCAGAGTAATACAACCATCCGTCGCGGACCAAGACGCCGCTGCTGGTTCCTCCAACCGCAGTGAACGGCACGTCGATATAGCGGCGAGTCACACCGTCCCCGTGGAAACCGTTGCCTTCTTGATGGTCGCGGTTGAAATCGTAGAAGACGACGTGGCCGCGGCCGTCGCAGTTGCCTTTGTTGTCGCTCTTGCCGCAGCCATCAAGCACTATGTACTGGTTTTTGTCCAGATGTGCGATTCCCGCGCTCAGCGGACTGCCGTGGAGCATATCCAGGTGGCTGCCCTCGCGGGGCCACAGGCACTGCTTCACCTCGTCTGACCAGTATTGATCTGGGCAATCATCCTTAGGAATATCGTCCGGCGGATCGTGGCCCAAGCCAGGCTGCGACCAGTCTTCAAGGTAGTCCTTATTCTGGCCGGCGAGCGCATAGGTCTCGGAAGCGAACAGCGCTGGACCCATAAAGTTGTTGTTCTTGAAATTCACGTTCCGCTCGGGGTTAGCCGTGAACTCCATCCCCCGCACTTCGTTGCTGGAGTCATTCGAGACCGCAAAGTAAATGCCCGTGGAATCGAAGGAAATACCTGAGGGACGGGCAACGAAGTGCTCGGCGTAGCCGTCGCGCCGGGTCTCAGCGGACGCTTCGGCGGAAGCGTTGCGGATGATGGTGATCGAATCCGATCCGCGGTTGGTAACCCATAGTTCACCGTCACTGTTCGGCCGGACCGCTATCGCAGCGGGAATATCCAATCCCTGCCCGGCCACTACGGTTGTGATGTCTTCCGTTGGTGAAGTAGTTAGATCAGAGGTGCAGCCCGTGATTATCACCAGCACAAAGCACCAGACGACTGCCGACAGGACGCTCATCGCTCCGCTGCGGCGGTGCTTTCGCACGTGATTCATACAAACAATATAGCAGTGGAGTGAGGTATTGCGCTAGATACAATAATCACGAATTCTTCGTGTACCCACCGTGTCCTCGGCTACTCCTCATGGCGGTACCCCAGGACCTCAAGCTCTTCAAAACACACTCCCTCTGCTCACCTTCAGGCTGCCACTCTGGCCCTCGTCATATCGAAGGAGTTTCCCTAACCTCCATGAGCTAGCGCAAGACAGATAACAGGGCCCATAGCCCCAATGCGGCGCCACAAACCGGAACTATTACGCTGATCAGGATCTTTACTGCGGCGGGCAATCTCACCCAGACGCCTTTGGACCGCCGCATCGGTCCTCTGAGTATCAGTTCGGCTCGATCCAAGAAACGGGCGACGATCAGAAGTTCTCCCGCGAGTATCATAAGCCCCACGAAGAAGGTGCCCCAGCCGGGACCGGGCAAGGGCGCCAACAAGAGGCTGGTGATTGCGATCACTAGTCCGCCGACTATGTAGAGAGCCTTCCGAAAATTGAAGCCACTCTGTCCCCTTCGCTGGTGGCGACGGTAACGGTCTCGGAAGCGAAAGCCCAACTTGCTCGCCTTGAACCTCCGCCAATCTTCTCGCAACCTTTCGAACATATCGCTCTATTTTCCCCCAAACCCGGCATGTTTCACAACGTAAGGCTCCACAGAATCGCAAAGATGTAGGGTGAAGCAATAACTCGTTAGCTCAACAGCCCTCTCCCCACCTTATCGGGTGTTAGGCAACTACAAGACCTGATCTATGCCTTCATCGCTGCAAATCGTTACCGATTAGCGTTGCCCAAAGACCAGCCCTACTGCATCAGCATCCCGACTAATGCTGATGAAAGCTTCGCGCTATTGTGAGCAGTACGCTGGACGTCCCCAGTAGCGAGCACGACAGGTTATCATGCCAGGATGGCACCCCAAGTAAGAGATCCGGCGCGGCCAGAGGGGATGAGGGTGCTCGGGCGTACGGAGCTACTTGTTAGCCCCATAGGCTTAGGCCTCGCCGCCCTCGGTAGGCCTGCTTATATCACCTCGGGCCGCGCCCACGATCTCGGTCAGGACCGAAGCGTGGACGACCTGAGGCACCGGACACACGAGGTGCTCGACGCGGCATACGCTGCCGGGGTGCACTATTTCGACGTCGCCCGTTCCTACGGCCGTGCCGAGGAGTTCTTGGCTTCTTGGCTCGCGGAGCGCGGAATCAGGCCCGGCGCGGTGAGTGTAGGGTCGAAATGGGGCTATGAGTACACGGGCGGCTGGCGAATGGACGCCGAGAAGCACGAGATGAAGGATCTAAGCGCAGAGACGTTGCGCCGCCAGCTTGAGGAGAGTCGCGCACTGCTCGGCGAGCACCTCGGCCTCTACCAGGTACACTCCGCCACACTGGAGAGCGGAGTCCTGGAGGACGCCGTCGTGCTACAGGAGCTGGGACGCCTAAAACAGACGGGGGTGGCTGTCGGCTTGAGCGTCACTGGCCCCCGCCAGGCCGAAACGATTACCCAGGCGCTGGAGGTGGGCGTTTTCGGCTGCGTCCAGGCCACCTGGAACCTGCTCGAGCGTTCCGCGGAAGACGACCTGGCCCGAGCCCACGAGGCCGGGCTCGCGGTGATCGTCAAGGAGGCAGTCGCCAACGGCCGGCTCACCATCAGGAACTCCGGTGGGGACGAGCGCCTGCTTACCATGGCGGGCGAGCGCGGATT
>DASQEG010000328.1:0-6421 GCA_035633775.1 Bryobacteraceae bacterium | reverse complement strand
CAACGGGTCCGCCGAACCAGATTGTCCCTTCGGGTGCGCCTGACGGCGGCTGGCTGAGTTGGCGTCGACGCATCGGTCAAGTATAAGGTCGGGCACCGGGCAGCGCCGCCTCTGATGCTGGCACGGGCGTCGACGAGTGGGAGCATGCGATGACGCACCGATCGACGGTCCTTACGCGGCTTCATCCCCGGACCCAGGAAGCGGGCCCAGCATAGAACTACTGGACCCGCGGATCGACTCTCGGCACCCCGCCTGGCTCAGAATGCCTCGCCGGTTCCGTTTAGAACTGGAACCGCAGTGAGCCCTGCATTTGACGCGGCGGGCGAGTCGCGGTGATCTGCCCGAAGGTCGCATTGATCTGCTGGCCGGCGGCGTTGAACCGGGCCGTGTTGTCGATGCCGGCGTACTGCGTGTGATTGAACACGTTGTAAGCTTCCCAGCGCAACTGCAGCCTCGGGCCATTTTCGCCACCCAGCGGAATGTTCTTGAACAGCGTCATGTCCCAGTTATGGATTCCGGGGTTGCGGTAGGCCCACTTGCCGGAGTTGCCGAACTCACCACGTGCAGGACGGGCGGCGATGCTCGGGTCAAGCCACTGCAGAGTGGTTCGGTCCTTCGGGTACTGAGCAGGTCCAGTGAGGTTGACGCGGGTTCCGTCTCCACCGCCCGAGAAGTCGAAGTTGTCGGAGGTCGCCAGCGCGATCGATCCCGGCGTGCCGGTTGCCACCGTCGTGATGCCGGAGAACTGCCAGTTGTCGAACAGCGCCCTGACGGCCCGGTAGGGAGCCAGACGACTTGCTCGCGGCAGATCCCAGATGTAGTTGATGGACGCCACGTGCGTCTGGTCGAATGCTGCAAGGCCATAACTCCAGGAGCGATACGGCTGATACATCGGCAGTCCGCCGTTGTCGCCGCTGGTATAGTCCATCGACTTCGACCACGTATAGGCAACTCCGAATTGCAGTCCCTGCATGAAGCGACGGTTCACCGAAGTCTGCAGGCCGTTGTAATTCGAGATGCCGGAATACTCCCGGTAGTTCAGATTCGCGACGCCGGGATACTGCCGATAAAAGTTTTCGTTCAGCGGCGTGGAAGGATTCGCGGGATCGGCGTTTGCCGCCCGGAAACGTGCGCCATAAGGCACTTGATTGAGGTTGCGTTCCTGGCTGAGGTGCCGCGCGACATTACCCACATAGGTGACGTCGACCATCATTCCACCGCCGATGTCCCGCTGTACACCGAACGTCCACGAATAAACCGTGGGTACCTTCTGATCCCACTCAAACGCCGTGACGTTCGGGGGCGACAACACGCCGGGCGAGTTCAGGAAAGTATCGACGGTCCCGTAGTAGATCGTCGGCCGGAACTGATTTGGCGGGTTACCGTTGGCTGCGCCAGAGATAAGCCCGGACGAGGGGATCATATTCTTCGTGATGCCGAAACCGCCGCGGACGGCTGTCTTGTTGTCACCAAACACGTCCCAGGCAAACCCGAACCTCGGTCCGTACTGGATCGGCTGTTGCCTGGTGAACCCGTTGCGATACTGCGGATCGTTAGCCGTTACCGTTCCGTTTGTGATGTCACCGGTGTTCGGCACAATAGCGCCGATGAGAATGGCTGGTCCAAATTCGCCCGTTTGTGGATTGCGAGCGGAGCGCTGACCTGCGGGATTCAAGGCGGATTGATAGAGCATCGGAGCCCGGGTCGGATCATATCTGTCGAGGACAAACGCAGCGGCGTCCCGATCGGGGAACCGATAAGGCGTTGCGCGGGAAAAGCGCATGCCGTAGTCGAGTGTCAACCTGCGATTGACCTTCCAGCTATCCTGTGCAAACCACTCCCAAAGATCGATCACGTTACGGGCAGTGGTCCGGTTGCTGCCCTCCGCGTAGGACCTGAACACGCCCAGCGCTGCGTTTGCGTACGCATTGCTCGTATCGAGCGGATTGTTTACGTCCGCATCGAAGTTGAACGAGCCGCCGAATCCGGTGCGTGGTCCTTCGGACGCGAAGTTCTTCTCGTAGTAGAAGCCGAACTTCATCGCGTGACTTCCCCGCGTTATCGAGATGTTGTCCAGAACGATGTATCGCTCGTCGCCTGCGTCGATCGGAAGACGATCGTCATAGGTGACGTTGGCGGCGCTTGGTATTCCGGCAAAAGTCATCTGTGGCATGATGCCGAGCGGATTGTTAGCCGGGTAGAGCTGGCCGAGGTTGCCCAGTCCGATCTTCTGCCGGATCACCGGGTCGAAGTTATCAGCCGAAGTAGCCGCGCCGATTTCGCCAAGCACGCGGTAGCTGGCGTTGAACTCGTTGATGATCGTTGGCGAAAAGACCCGCGTGTACGACGTCATCACTGAATCTTCAGTGAAGAGATAGTGGTGATACAGCTGGTTCCAGTTGGAATTGAATGCTGCGAGTCCTTCGTAGCCCCTCCGGTCAGCCCACCACGTGCGGCCACGGAACGAGATGCGGTCGCTCGTCGTGGGATTGTAGTCCATCTTCAGCATGTTCTGCCGCTTCGGATGTTCCGTGATTTCCTGGAACACATAATTGTAGTTCCCGCCCGAGATGTTGCGATCGAAGAAGTTGGGCGTCGGGAATACATTCAGGAGGGCCTGGCCATTGGCGCTAAGTCGATTGGGAGGAATCACCTGTCCCGGGAAGCAGCCTGCCTGGTTGTTGGCATTGCAGGGAAGGCCGCTCAGGGGATCGCGCACATATACGGGGTTGTTGTTGATGCGGCTCTGCGAGAAGTTGCCCTGGCGCTCGAGCGCCGTCGGGACGGTCACCGTGCGCGGGGTGCGCGGTTCGAAAATGCGCCAGTCTTCACGCGAATAGAAGAAGAACAGCTTGTCGCGCTCTTTGTTGAAGCGTCCAGGGACAAAGACGGGGCCGCCAAGGGTTCCGCCAAACGTGTTGTACCGATAGAGCGGAGTGGGCTCACCGCGGCGATTGTTGAAGAAATCGTTCGCGTTGAACTGCTCGTGGCGCTTGAACCAGTATGCACTGCCGTGAAAGTCGCGGGTGCCTGACTTGGACACGATGTTCACGAAAGCGCCGGCGTTCCGGCCATATTCGGCCTGGTAGTTGTTGAGCAGAACCTTCACTTCCGCGATAGCATCCATGCTCGTCGCGCCGATGAATCGATCGACAAGGTCGGCATCGCTTCCGGTCTGCCCGTCAAGCGTAAAGGTATTCATTCGATTACGTGTGCCGCTGATGTTTGGAGTGGACGTCCCGAACGTGTCGCCGAGGGCGGCATTGTCGGTAGTCGCACTGACACCAGGCATGACGCGAAGCAGCGCCACCACGTCACGGCCCTTGGATGCGAGCTGGTCCATCTGCTTGGTCGAAAGCAGCTCCGAATTCTCGGAGCTGGTTGTTTGGACCTGCACGTTTTCAGCAATGACGCTGACCGACTCCGCTACGCTGCCGAGTGCGAGAGAGAGTGCGCCCAATTCCCGGCGCTCATTAGCCGTGAGCACGATGCCTTTGCGTTCCAGTGTTTTGAAACCATCAGCGGTGACCCTGAGCGTATACGTACCGGGGACGAGTGCGGGGAAGACAAAGTCTCCCGTTTGATTGGTGACTGTGTTCCGTGTGTCGCCTGCCTCGTTATTCAACGAGACACGGGCGCCGGCGATGAGCTGATTCGATGGATCGGCAATGCTGCCGCTGATCTGTCCAGTGGTGGTCTGTCCAACCGAAGCGGACGGGCACACCAGCACCGCCGCTACGATCAGTGCGGCATGGAATGTTAACGGACTGAAGCGAGACAAAAATCCTCCAAACAGGACTCTGTAGGTCGAGCCCCCTGCAATGTGTGTTCAATATTCTGTCACCTGGAGGTGCTGCAGCGCTACTGCCATCTTCCAGCCGCCGATCTGCGGGTTAGCGGGAGGCGAACGACGCCGCGGGACACTGAGATGGCCGGAATGGAAGCAGCAGCCGAAGAGTCCATGCTTGCGCCATCGGACCAGGCAAGCTTGTATCCGCCGTACTGGGAGCCGCTTGCGCACTGGTTAGGGCGGCCGCACGTGCGACAAGGAGAACGAAGCCGATGGCCACACGTGCCGGAGCATAGCAGTTGCGGCCGAACGGATTGTTCACTGCTTCATGGTGTCGGCGAGCGGCCACACACGGACGTCTCGCACATCTCCCCGAACCTGCACGCCAAGGCTCTCCGAAGACGGGAAGATGCGATCGGTGATGGTGATAGACCCGCCTTCGCCGAAGACCTCGATCGATGAACGGTCGACAAACGCCCGCACTGAAACCGGCTTTCCGTGCCCCACAGGTGCCGCGTGCACTCCTGCGAAGGACGGGTGAAACTCGACGTTTCCGGAACGACTGCGATCGACGTAAAGCTTGCCGTCGCGCAGCCCGATTACGGTCTCTTCCCCGGTTCCGACCCGCAGCGCTACGGAAGCTCCCGGTGCAAGGATCGCCTGGATCTCATAGGCGTCACCGCGGAATTGGGCTATGTCATCGACAAGCTTCCCCCGAAGTTTCTGGATCTCGCGCGCAGGCGTCTGGAGGATCCGACCGTCGCGGACACTGACTTCGCGTGGCAGTGACTGCGCTGTCTTCCAGGTGGTCGTCGGCTCTTGCTCAGCATATTGCCAGTTGCTCATCCACCCCATCCACACACGGCGGCCCGGTGTCCCGAAGAAGCTGACGGTGGCGTAGAGGTCACGTCCGTAGTCAATCCACAGCGGGTTTGTGTTGGGTGCGCGAAAATGCTTGCCGTCGAAGTTGCCGACAAAGTACTGCCCGCCTGATCCACCGGCAATGCCACCCGGGTTGAGATTCACAACCAGTACCCACTGCCCGTCCAACTCGAACAGGTCGGGGCACTCCCATATTCCGTCTGTCGCACCTGCCGGGCCGAAGTCGCTGAGGTGCTCCCAGGCTTTCAGGTCAGTCGAGGAGTAGAATCGCACCTTGTGCTCACGGGGCAGTGCGACGACCATAATCCACCGGTCACGATAACGGATCACTTTCGGGTCGCGGAAGTTCTTTTCGCCAATGTCCAGGACCGGGTTGCCGCTGAACTTTGACCACGTTCTTCCACGGTCCTCACTGAAAGCCAGGTTCTGGTGCTGCCGTTCTTTGGTGTGTCCCGTATAGATTGCAACCATGCGGCTGCCATCCGTCACTGCCGATCCTGAGAAGATCATGATGCCGTTCTCCTCACGCAGCGCAACAGGCAGGTGCCGCCAGTGGAACAGATCTGAGCTGACGGCGTGGCCCCAGCTCATGTGCCCCCATTTGTTGCCGAATGGATTGTACTGATAGAACAGATGGTACTCGCCATCTGCGTACAGAAGCCCGTTCGGATCGTTCATCCAGTTCTTCTCCGGCGCGAAGTGGTACGCCGGTCGCCAGGGATCGACCAACGCGAGCAGGAGAACAAACCAGGGAATCATCGACGTGAATTCTATCGCGCCAGAACAACGTCAGGCTCCCCACTCGAGCGAGATGCAGCACGTGAACGTGCGATGTGATCAGCGTTTCGCAACTGCTTTGCCGCCGGCTCGCTTCTTAGTTGCGGCCCTCTTTGTTGCGCCAGCCTTCCTGGCGCTTTTCTTTGCTGCTGTCTTTTTGCCGGCTTCGGTGTCCTTCTCCGCACGTTTCCGGATTGCCCTGGGAGCATTGCCCTTCGGCGCAGGCACGTCCTCGCCCGCCCGCCGAGCCCTGGACAGGCCGATCGCTATCGCCTGCTTCGGATTCTTCCTTCGTCCCTTCTTCTGCTCATGCATCTCTTCGCGGATGTACTCGCTTGCCTTGGATGCAGATGCTTTCCGTCCAGCACCCTTCTTTGCCGGGGACCGCTTTGAGGTCGAAGCCTTCTTCTGCGCCATTTGCTCTCCTTGAGACGAAATGGTCGATAAGTAACCTATGGCGAGTAGACTACTCGTCCCGACCATGCACTGATGCAGGGGGATGCGTTACCTCGACTGCGGTGAAATTTTCGGTAATGCGATACGTGTGTTCCGCGCCCTGAGGCACCACCCACGAGTCGCCCTCGCTTAACGTCACAACCTGTCCTTCCGAATGCAGTTCCGCGCGACCAGAGATCACGTAGCCGATCGTCTCGTATTCACGCCGTCTCGGAGGTTTGGCTTCACCTGGCTGCTCGACCCACATCCGCATCGACATGTTCTTGCTCATTGCGAGGTGCTTCTGGCCCATGCTTCCCGTCGGGGAATGCGCGGAATCGATCTTGATGATTGTTGTGTCACTCATTCTCTGGGTTGGACTCCCTGCAACCGGGTCGGTAACCAGAATCGAGATAGTGAACAGATGGCGTTCAGACAATTAGTGGGCTGACCCAGAATCTCACTGTAATTCGCGTCACATCCGCTAACGGCCACCTCTAACTTCAGGAGGCGGTATGAGACGGGCACTTTCCCTAT
>DASQEG010000327.1:0-9048 GCA_035633775.1 Bryobacteraceae bacterium | reverse complement strand
CGTTCTCCTTCACGTTTTCAATCGTTTTATGCGGCGCAGGGACAGTGAACTGCGAACGCCCTTTTCCAAGCAGAACAAAGCCGACGACGGCCAAAATGCCGCCGACCAGTAATGAAGCCACCCAGTCGGGCATGATGAGCGCCAGCAACTGGGTCAGAGCAACCAGCAGGAACCCGGCGCCGAGCAGCGCCAATCCTCCGCCCATGCCGATAAGCTTCGCGGCACTGGCGCTGCGGCCTGCTTCCTCGCGGAGTTCGGCTTTCGCAAGCCGTACCTCACCGCGAACCATGTCCTGTACATTGGCGACGATGTCCTTCAGGACCTCGCCCATTGAGCGCTCGCGCCCCGTCCAGGCGTACTCTCCGAGTCCGCCACTTACGCTTCTGGCCTGATCGTCGATCACGGTTGTACTCCTTACCAGTGAATTTTGTCTAGTAGCGCTTGTCCCGCTGCATCGTCAGTCCGATGAAAAACCCAAGCGCGAGTGCCCCGCCAAGCGCCGCGCCAGGATTTTGGCGTGCCCAGCTCTCCGCTCCACGCATCATGTCGCTGCTGTCGTGAAGACGCAGGTAACGTGCCGTGGCTTCGATCTTGTCAGCAGCTGTGTAGCCTACGCTCGCCACCTTCCCGCTGCGGTCAGCGGGAAGCTTGGAGCGTATCGCTGAAGAAGCGTTCTCAAGGGCGCCGGCAGCACTCTGCAGGTTCTTGTCGATGTTTTGCTGCGCCGAGCGACCGAAGTCGGCGGCAGTGGTCTTGAGGTGTCCGGTGGCGTCGGTAATCTTGCCCTTGATGCCTCCGGTCGACTGCGTCGATTCTCCATTGAGTCCCGTCGCGAGTGGATCATGCACGCTTGCCATAGCGATGTTCTCCTCCGTTCCGGGATCGATCCCGGGCACTCGTTGGATAGCGGAATTCCGGGTTTCATTTCACGCAATGGTCACCGTTACGATGAACACATGACGGACCTGTTGCCGGCAATCCGCATTCAGGGTCTGCGGAAGACGTACGGCACGAAGGCAGCCGTCGACGGTCTCTCGCTCCAAGTTCCCCAAGGTTGCTTCTATGGTTTCCTTGGGCCGAACGGAGCAGGGAAGACGACCACCATCCGCATGCTCATGGGACTGATTCCGCCCGACGCCGGCGAGATCTCGATTCTCGGCATGGACCCGGAGAAGAACAATGTGGAGATCAAACAGGCGCTCGGCCTCGTCCCGGACGATTCGCTCCTCTTCGATCACCTCTCCGGCTACGAGTTCATTGAGTTTGCCGGGCGCATGTATCGGCTGCCAGCGAACCTGGCGCGCGAGCGAGCCAGGGAACTCATGTCTCTGTTCGAGCTTGAGAGTGCCGGACGCAAGCTGATTGCGGAATACTCAAAAGGCATGAAGAAACGAGTCGCAATGGCTGCTGCGTTGATTCACCGGCCGAAACTGTTTCTTATGGATGAGCCATTCGAAGGCGTTGATGCGGTCGGTGCGCGACTCATGAAAGATATCCTGCTCGATCAGGTGCACCACGGTAATACGATCTTCCTGACCTCTCACGTGCTGGAAGTTGTCGAGCGGCTCTGCGACCGTGTTGCGATTATCCACGACGGCAGAATCGTCGTGGAGAACACGATGGAGGAACTCCGTTCAGGCGCTGAATCCCTTGAAGACGTCTTCGTCCGTGTTGTTGGTGCTGCACGCGGGGCGGAGTCACTGGACTGGCTTACGTGAAGCCCTCGAGTCAAACTGCCGCGATTTTGCGCGCACAGTGGCTTGCGATTCGAAACCATTCGTTCCGCCGCGAGAACCGCTTGCTCGTCGCTGTAATGGCTGCCTGGTACCTCGTCTGGTACGGTGCATGGGCCTTTGCAGCTTACGGGTGCGCCGTCGCGTTCGCTGGGCCCGGAACTGCGCCGGTCAAAGAAGTTCTCCCCTGGCTTTTACCTGCGATCTCGCTGTATTGGCAGTTCATGCCCCTGTTTCTCGCGGGCGCGGGTTTCTCCCTCGACCTGCGAAAGCTCCTCAGCTATCCGATTCCGATCACTTCACTCTTTCGGATCGAGACGGCACTGCGCCTGACCACGGCGCCCGAGATGCTGCTCGTTACGCTCGGCATTTTCGCTGGCCTTGCACGGAACCCGTCTCTTCCCTGGTGGACGCCCCTTCCACTTCTTCCGTTCACGGCTTTGAACCTTCTTCTTTCCGTCGGCGTGCGCGAGGTGTTCACAAGGCTGATGAGTCGGAAGCTCGCGCGGGAGGTTGCGGTCCTGGGTCTTGTTCTTTTGTGCGCGGCCCCACAGGTGCTCCTTGCGGGAGGCAAACGTATCGATTACGACTTCCTGCGTATTCTCAAATCCGGATTCTGGTGGCCCTGGACGGCTACGGCGACGCTCAACGCCGGCTCGGCCGATGCTCGCGCCGCAGGCATTCTGACGTTGTGGGCTCTAAGCAGCTGGTGGTTTGGCCGATCGCAGTTCCACAGATCTCTACGGTTCGACGCCGCCGCTGCAGCCTCCCGGACCCGGGCTGGATCTGCCGCAGACGGGCGAGGGCTGGTGGAACACCTGGCGGCTGCCGTGTCACGGCCCTTCCGGGATCCGGTCGCCGCGCTGGTCCAGAAGGAGGTGCTCACACTCGCGAGGTCGCCGCGATTCCGTCTGCTGTTCATCATGGGGTTTTCCTTCGGGTTGCTGATCTTCATCCCACTCTTGAACAGCAGTCCAGCGGTACGGCAGAATTACCTGACCATGGTTACGGCGTATTCGATGATGCTGCTGGGGGAGGTCTGTTTTTGGAACATTCTCGGCGTCGATAGATCTGCTGCTCAGGCTTACTTCGTCCTGCCGGGGAGCATACGCTCCGTGCTGATTGCAAAGAATGTCGTCGGCGCATTCTTCGTCGCTCTGGAGGTCGTCATGGTTGCGGCCGTCTGCTCCTTGCTCCGCTTTCCCCTTACGCTGGCGAGCATCGCTGAAGCTTTCGCCGTGTCGGGCGTGATCATCGTCTTCCTTCTCGGGTTTGGCAACGTGCTCTCCGTCCGGTTCGCGCGAGCGGTGGATGTGAGTCAGTCGTGGAAGGGCGGGTCGCCTGCAAAGGGGCATGCCTATCTGCTGCTGATCTACCCCATCGTGTCTCTTCCGATCTTCCTCGCTTACGGTGCGCGCTTCGCCTTCGACGACAGCGATGCAGTGTTCTACGCCGTGCTCGGAGGCGATTTCCTGATTGCGGCGCTGTTCTATGTGATCGCTCTCGAATCGGCCTCTGCCACCGCAATCAGGCTTAGAGAACAACTGGTGGAATCACTGTCGAGCGGTGCCGGTCCGGTCTCCGGTTGAGCCGCTGTGCCGCCGCATGCGTCGGCGAGCGCCAGGACGGCGTTGGACTCGCGCGCATGCTGGCAACGCTCGTACTCGGACTTGAGGTCATCGAGCCGGATGGGCTTACTTGCGAAGCCATCCATCCCGGACTCCAGAGCGCGCTGCTGCGCCTCGGGCAGCACGTCCGCCGTGAGTGCGATGATGACGGGCGTGTAGTCACCGCCTTCAGCGTTCCGAATGGCCACCGTGGCCTCAAATCCGTCCATCTCGGGCATTTGGAGATCCATGAGGACAAGGTCGAACTTCTGTTGCCGACATGCGCTGACTGCCCGCACTCCGTTTGCGGCCAGCGTAACTCGGCAGCCGGCCTTGGTCAGCAGCTTCTCCATAAGGCGCTGGTTCACCTGATTGTCCTCAGCAACCAGGACCGTGAGCCCCTCCAGCGAATTGATGACCTCGTCCGAGACTGCAGGCCTGTCACACTCCTCCCCGATACGGAACGGAAGATCGAGCGTGAACGTACTGCCGGCTCCGGTTTTACTGCGAACCGCGAGGGTTCCGCCCGCGAGTTTTGCAAGGCGGGTGCATATCGCAAGTCCAAGTCCAGTGCCTCCGAACCTGCGCGTGATGGAACTATCGGCCTGAGTGAATACGTTGAAGATCTTTGCCTGGCTCTCCTGCGCTATGCCAATTCCTGTGTCGGCTACGGCGATTCGAATCCAGACTTCTTTCGGGCCTGGACCGGCAGCGCTGGTCACGGTGCACGTGACTCCGCCCTCCGGGGTGAACTTAAGCGCGTTGGACACGAGATTCGCCACCATCTGCCGGAGCCGCAAAGGGTCGCCCTTCAGCCGGTCCGGCACGGCCGCGTCAACGTCCAGCCGTAGGTAGAGCTTCTGCTCGACGGCCCGGGCGCTGTAGAGTCTTACCGTCTTCCGCAGCAGGTCACCGAGTGAGAAGTCCGTGTTCTCAAGCTTAAGCTGACCTGCTTCAATCTTGGAAAAATCCAGTATGTCGTTGACAATCGCAATCAGCGCCTGAGCCGAATCGCACACCGTCCCAAGGCTCTCTTTCATCTCTTCGTCGGTTGCGCGATCGAGAGCGAGGCCGGCAAAGCCAACAATGCCATTTAACGGCGTCCGGATCTCGTGGCTCATATTTGCCAGGAAGTCGCTCTTTGCGCGATTGGCCGCTTCCGCGGAATGCTTCAGCGACTCGGAGAGCCTCAACTGCTCACGAATGATGCCCGTCTGTTGGCGAACCTTGCGACGCAGCAGAGAGGCCCACGCGATCGCAGACACGCTGAAGATTATGATGACTGCGACGCCGTAGATCGCACGTGGGTCGGCGAACAGCGGCGCGGGTCGAACTACCTCGACGTCCGAGTTGCTGCGCAGCAGAATATCGAAGCTGTTTGCAGTGCGCTGGCGTGCATCTGGTTCAAGCCGGCAGACCCCTCGAACGCGGATTCTGTCGCCTCGTTGTACCTGGGGCGGTTCCGCGGTGCCGAGAGGCAGGCGAGCGGCGAAGTTTTCAAAGCCAGACTGTAGAACGAGGACATGGTTGAGCTTATCGAACGTGCGCTCGACCACGGTCGCGTCGACCTCCACCAGCAGTCCTGCAGGCATGATCTCCGGAATGTCCGCTGCTTGCACGTGCAACGCGGTTGGCGCAGGAGCTGTTCCGACCTGGTCGACCGTTGCGTTCTCGAGAGCTGAACCCAGGGCCGCGACACGACTGTAGCCGACGGCATGCACAACATCTCCGACATCGAGCACTCGCAGGTTGTCCGTGGTGACCTGCATGGCTCCGGTTGGATCCTGAATGTAAACCGCCCCGAGCGCCGGGTCGATGGCCGTAATGGTGCCGCGAACCGTAACCCGGTGGCCCGGCAATTGGTCCGCTGAGTATTGCAGCGCCTGCTCAATGCGGAGCGGATCGCCCGCTACCGTGCCGCGCTCTTCAACGGTGATCTGGCGCGGACCAGCAACGAAGACCTGCGTGCCTACCAGCTGGCGGCGAGTGTTAAAAATTCCTCCCGCGACGCCTGTGATTCGCAAGCGGCTGTCCAGCAGACTGGCGGCGAGCTTCTCCGACGCTCCCAGAACGTGAACCTGCACGACGCGGCTTGAGGTCTGCATCTCAAGCACTGCATGCATTGACTCGAAGTAGAATTTGCGAACAGTGCCCGCTACCTCAACAATTCGACTGTCCTCAAGTCCGCCGAGTACGTGCTCTAGCGGCACGGCTCGCGGCTGCGGGAGATCAGTGCGGCCTTTCTGGGTTACGTTCCGCGCGCGAATGATGGGTGCGAAGTCACCGGCCGCAGTGACGCCGGTTACCTCCACCAGGTGTCCCGCCGAAGCACTCGCCGGGCAATCGCCATGGCAGCTCACGTAAATTCCTCCGGTCTCATCCTGAACGAAGAGCACGTACGACTGCCTGTCGTGGTAGGTAACGACGCCTTGCACGCGGACCGGCAGATTGCGATCGGCTACGCCGGCCGGCAGAGCCCGAATGTCACGGATGCGTCGCAGCACGGGGACGTTTGAGGGTGTAGCGGGAGGAAGGTCCTTCACCACTGCGTTACGAAGCGAAACACCGGCCGCCCCGCGCTCCACGAATCCCGCTACTTCGACGAGCCGGCCTGTGACTCCCGTCGCACCTGCCGCGAGTCGGACGGGAAGCGATGCACCATCCGCAAACAAGAGCAGCGAGAGCCCGTCAGCAGTATCGCGCAGACTTCCGCGAAGCTGTACGAGCTCGTCGGCCATGCACGCCCGAATGCACTCGGCAGGCAGCCTGAGATGCACGCCCGATGATTGCGGCGCAGGGCGCACAACGCGCAGGCTGTCAGTGCCGTAGGCCCAGAGCTGCCTGCGGGCGGGTTGATGGTCTGCGTCGAGGACCGTGCGAACAGCACCCGCGATCTCCACCACCGCGTCGAGCTGGTTGGGGAAATCAAAGCCTGCGTAGTGGCGGACGCGAACATCGATCGGGAATCCTTCAGACCTGAGTTCAACCGCGAGCATCCCGAACCGATCGATGTACGCCGATTCCACCCGGCCTCGGATCGCGCCGAACCTGCCTTCCGTGGCACCTCTTCCAAACTTCATGGGTGACAGCTGAGTGGGCGCAGGCAGAGTGGTCACGGCGCCCGCAGTCCAGCTCGTGGCCGTCAACAGCACACCAATCCCGGTTCGCACCCCAGTGCCGGTGATTGTGATTTCCTGACCGTGCGGAAGATCGTTGGGCGGATAGGCGAAGCGAACCTCGGCAGCTCCCGTACTGTCCTGCATGAAAGTTCTTGGTACACCGCCGTGGTGAAACGTAACCGTACCCCTCACAACAACGCGTACGGGTACGCCTCTGGGTACATGATGCAGCTCACCGATCGACGTATGGGTTGGAGTTGCTGGTTTGCGAGTCCGACAACTGGCGGCAGCGACGAGGATCGTGATAGTGAGAAGCGTTCGGAGAAGCATCGTCGGGTCCAGGCACTGCCGGCAACGATGCAGGCCTCGCATACCCGCTTATCGGCACGCCGGTCGGGAACTTCAGTTTTTCCAGGCTTGCCGCCCTGTCGGGCGTGGTGTCGCTTCGGGACAAGTGCCCCGTTAACAGAAGCACCCGCGTCACCGTCCTGTATGTGTCGGATCCGAATCAGAAATTCCCGGGCTTGGGTGGCAGGCTTGCTGAGAAGCATGTCCGGGAGTCACCTGGAACGTTGTGCGCTTCGGTGATTCGTCAGCGTACTAATCTGGAAAAGCAAGTGAACACAGCTGCAAAACTTCGCACCGCGGCCGGTCTGGCCATCGACTCCATTCGCGTTCACAAGCTGCGGAGCTTCCTCACGCTGCTTGGAGTGATCATTGGCGTGGCCAGCGTAGTCCTGGTCGGTGCTGCCATCGACGGACTTGGTGTCTATGCGGAAGGCATTACAGCAAAAGCCTTTGGTTCGGAAAGCTACCTGGTGGCCCAGGTTGCATCCGTTGGCCGCCTGACACGCAAGCAGTTCGTTGAAAAGCAGCGGTACAACCGCCGCATTCGGCCAGATGACGTAACGTTTTTACGTGAGGCCACCGGCGAGGAGATTGTTTATAGCCCCTACGGCAACAGGCTCGAGGACGTCCGCGGCGACAATCGCCTCTACGAAGGCGCGAGCATCATCGGATCCTCGCACACACTTCCCGAACTGCGTGATGTCCCGGTGGAGGATGGGCGCTTCTTCACGGAGACAGAAGAACGGCTGCGCCGGCCCGTCGCCGTTATTGGCCAGGACATCCGGGACGCCTTGTTCCCGGGCGGCTCACCGGTTGGCAAGAAGCTCCGTGTTAAGGGCCTGGAGTTCACGGTCATCGGACTGATGGAAAAGCAGGGAAGCTCCTTCGGACGCAGCCTTGACAACCCGGTTTACATCCCCATTTCTGTGTTCTACAGCATGTACGGGTCGCAGCGCGGGACAGCGGTGTTTGGCAAGGCCCGTGAGGGTGTCGGTCTGAACATGGATGAAGCGCTCGACGTTACGCGCGGAGCTCTGCGGTCGCGCTTTCACACGCTGCCGGGCAAGCCTGACAACTTCGATGTCCTGACGCCCGACTCGGTGCGCTCGTTCGTCGGTCAGATCCTTGGCGTGATCGCCGCTGTCGTTGTTCCTGTCACCAGCATCTCGCTCGTTGTCGGCGGCATCGTGATCATGAACATCATGCTCGTAAGTGTGACAGAGCGCACCCGCGAGATCGGGGTACGCAAAAGTCTCGGTGCTCGGCAAAGTGACATTCTGCTGCAGTTCCTGACAGAGTCAGTCTTGCTGTCCCTCGCTGGAGGCCTGATCGGATTGCTTGCTGGAGTCCTGGTCGCAATGGGCCTCTCCGCAGGCTTCGGCGCCACGCTGAAGGTCACGCCGCCGTATGTAATCCTTTCTGTCTTTGTATCGACCGCCGTCGGCGTTCTGTCCGGGATTTACCCCGCGCGTCGGGCAGCCCGCCTCGACCCGGTGGTCGCACTGAGGGCGGAATAGATGAAGATTAGCGTCCAGGAGACACTCGGTATTGCAATCGACTCGGTCTGGAACCATCGGTTCCGCTCGGGTCTCACCATCCTCGGCGTCGTGATCGGAATCACGACCGTGGTGACGGTAGCTTCACTGCTGACCGGCCTTCGAAAGGGCATCGTTGACTTCTTTCAGGAGTTCGGTCCCGACAACATCTTCATCGCTCGCGTAAGCGGGGACCCGAGCGGCGGAGGTGCAAGCCCGCGAGAGATGAAGCGCAGACCGCTCCGGCTGGAATACGTACCGTACCTCAGGCAGACAGTGCGGTCCGTACAGGACATAGCCGTGTCGATGTTCATTGCCGCACCTCCGGGAAGGATCCTGAGTGCGAAGGTACCCGGCTTCGAGTCCGACAACATGAGTCTTACGGGCGCCTCGGCAAATACATACGAGCTCACGCCGCGGGAACTGAGGCAGGGCCGATTGTTCACTGCTGAAGAAGCACAACGAGGCCAGCGTGTCTGCGTCATGGGTGCAAGCCTGGCTGATGCGCTGTTCCCGACGAAAGACGGGACCGGCCGCGGAGTATTTATTGATGGCGCCGAGTACACGGTTGTCGGGGTCTTTTCGCCCGCAAAAGGCGGCTTTTTCGGGGAGAACGGTCTCGATGTACAGGTGACGATCCCGCTCCAAACCGCCAGAATTCGCTACCCGCAGAATGACAATTTCTTCATCACGGCTAAGGCCTATC
>DASQEG010000326.1:0-1688 GCA_035633775.1 Bryobacteraceae bacterium | reverse complement strand
GGGCAGTACCCCCGTCGTGAACTGCGCCAACTGAAGATAGTTGCGGCCGTTGAGCGGCATCTCCGTGATGCGCTTGGAATCGATCACCTGGCCGACTTCGGTGTTTTCCGTGTTGAGGAGAACCGCCGCGGCAGAGACCTGCACGGCCTCGACCACCGCGCCCGGCTTCATCTCAAAGTTGAAGCGCGCGGTCTGGCCGACTTCAAGCCTGAACTCGTTCACGGCCTGCGGAGCGAATCCATCGACGTTGATGTCGATGCGATAGCGACCCGGATTCAATGACGGAGCAACGTACAGTCCCTGCTCGTTGCTGTTTGAGCTAACGACGACCCCGGTATCGAGATTTGCGATTTTAACGACAGCACTCGGAATTGCGGCTCCGCTGGAGTCGGTGACCTGCCCCTGAACTCCCGAGTTCTGTGCCCAAAGCGCCGTAGCAATCACAGCGAAGAACGCAAAAAGTCGTGACCTCATCGATGGTTGAGAGGATACCATCAGAGAAGCAACAGTTATCGCCCACGGAGGGTGCTATGCTGGCGCCTTCGATACCTGCCCGGGGAGGTTGACGCGTGAATCGGCGTGAGTTTCTAGCGATCAGCGGCACAGGTGCGTTGCCGGCTGCCTACGGCCAGCAGCGGCGGCGCAAGCCGAACATCGTGTTCATCATGGCGGATGATCTCGGCGTTGGGGATCTGGGCTGCTACGGACAGAAGATCATTCGCACTCCACATATCGACAGCCTTGCCGCCGATGGCATGCGCTTCACCCAGGCCTACGCGGGCTGCACAGTATGCGCGCCTTCGAGGAGCGTTCTGATGACCGGCTTGCACATGGGCCACACGTCAGTTCGCAGCAATCCGGGCGGAGTACCCATTCTTGACAAGGATCTGACAGTTGCAGAGGTGTTGAAGGAGGCCGGGTACAGCACCGGCGGTTTTGGCAAGTGGGGGCTGGGAGACAACCAGACAGAAGGCGCGCCATGGAAGCAGGGGTTCGACGAGTTCGTCGGGTACCTGAACCAGGTGCATGCGCATTACTTCTACCCCGAGTTCATCTACAGCAATGACCAGCGGCTTTCCCTGCCCGGCAACACATCCGGTGCGCGGACGACTTACTCGCACGATGTGATTGCGCAACGTGGCCTCGACTTTATTCGAAAGAATAGAGACCGCCCGTTCTTCTGCTACATGCCGTTTACTACGCCTCATCTGGAGTTGCTCGTTCCAGAGGAGTCAGCCAGGGAGTACAGAGGCAAGGTCGAAGAGGAACCGTACGTAGACCCGCGCAGGCATTACGCCGACCAGCCTGAGGCGCGCGCGACTTACGCAGGCATGATCTCGCGTATGGATCGGGACGTTGGCCGGGTGCTGGCGCTGCTGAAAGAACTCAGGCTTGAGAAAGACACGGTCGTGTTCTTCACCAGCGACAACGGCTCCGCCGTTCCTCTCTGGGGTGAAGATTACTTCCGCAGTTCGTCGGGTCTGAGGGGACACAAGCAGAACCTGTACGAGGGCGGCATTCGTGTACCCATGCTCGTCAGGTGGCCAGGACAGATCCAACCCGGCTCCACGAGCGATCACGCGTGGGGCTTTTGGGATGTGCTGCCGACGCTGGCCGACATTGCGGGCGCGAAAGCCCCGACTGGTCTGGACGGCGTATCGATTGTGCCCACGCTGCTCGGAAAGAAG
>DASQEG010000325.1:0-3000 GCA_035633775.1 Bryobacteraceae bacterium | reverse complement strand
TGGGGCGGGCTACGGCTGCTTCCATGTGGCCATCGATGACGCTACCCGCGTGGCCTATATCGAGGTGCTGCCGGACGAGATCCGCCGCTCGACCACAGCCTTTCTGGTGCGGGCCCCGCGCTGGTTCAAAGCGCGTGGAAGCCGGGTGGAGCGGATGATGACCGGCAATCGGTCCGGTTACGTCGCGCGGCTGTTCCGGAAGGCGCTGCGGATGCTTAGGATCCGGCCTATCCGCACGAGGCCCTACACAAAACCAATGGCAAGGCTGAGCGCTTCATCTGGACGCTTCTGCGCGAGTGGGCTCATGCGATCTCGTTCTCCTCGTCGGAGGCTCGGATTACCGACCTGCCGCGCTGGCTGACCTAGTACAATCAGCATCGCCCGCATGGTAGCCTGGGCCGACGAACACCGGCTCAGGCCATGGCCGGAACAACCTGCTCAGAAATCATAACTAGCGCGCACGATTTGGAACGCGAAGACTCCTACGGATCTGTAGATGAGGACGGAGCGGCGGAGGACCTTTTCACGGGGGAATTCCCGCTCATAGTCCGGCAGGATTCCGAAGGTGGTGAGCGTTTCACCGGTGAAGTTGGTGATGCCGAGGATGAGTTTGAGCATGAGAGCGAAGGAGATTAGCTCTTGCGGTCTGCCCCTGATCGCTGTGGCGGCCAGGTGCGGATGAGCTGCCCGGTTTCGTTGCTCGGCTCGCCATTTCCGCTTCCGCCGTTGCATACGTCACACTACCTGCGGCAGCGACGAAACCAGGTGGCTCAAGGCATCCGCCTGGGCTTCCAATCGGCGGTGCGACCGGCCGGTTGATCCTATGTCGAGCGACTGCAGAGCCCGAGCTCCGTCGCTCGGCTGGGAAGCGCCTGCAGATCGTTCAGGTGGAGGGATCGCCATGCCGCCTCTCAAGGTTCGACCGCTGGGCAACTGTTCCGGCTGATCGACAGGACACTGGTGAGAAGAGATTGGTGCGAACGATGGGGACAATGTGGGTTGATCCCGGCGACTAGAAAATGCGCGGTGACGGCTTGCGGCGCATCGCTTGAAGCGGCGCGAAGACCTGACGTGATACACGGGCCTGTGGATGACTCCGCAGGTCCGTGAGAGCATTCCCGAAGAGACGTTTACTGCCAGACGCGCAGCTCTGCCTGTTCGTTTCGGCTCACGCGCTGGAAGTTGTCAACCGTATCCCGGTAATCGTCCATGGCATCGATATCGTCCTCAGTGACGCCTCGGATCACGAGGCGATCACCCCGCATCCCGAATCGCTCCAGAGGGAAAGCCACTCGGTCGCGACCGATCCCCAGGAAACCACCGGCTCCAACGACCAGGAACCTGCGGCCCTGCGGCGTCACGATCACTCGATCCACCTCGCCCAGCTCCTCGCCACGTCCATTGTAGACGTTCATGTCTTCAAGAGCAGAGACCAGCACAGGGCGCATCGGGGCAGTTGCATCCACTGAAGCAGTGGTTTCGGCGTCACCGGCGTTGACACGCTCGCGAACGGCCCGGCGCTGCTCCTCCGAATAGACCGATCCAGCCCTCGCCTGACTTTGCTGGGCGACCCGCTCCCCGGCCTGGGCCAGCGGCGTCTGGACAGTCGCCTGCTGCTGGGCTGGCTGCCCTTGTGGCGCAGCGGCCTGCGCATTGGCCTTCTGGTTCTGGTCCATGCGCTCGATGCGTACGTTCGGCTGCCCCTGCGCCTGGTTCACAATCACCCGCGGCTCAGACAGCTCATAGCGCACCGTCGGCTGACCCTCCGCCTGCTGCACCTGCACATTCGGCTCCATGTCCGCAGACCGCTGCAGCAGCACCTGAGGCTGGCTCTGCTCGACCTGCACCTGGGGCTGCTGCGGCGGCTGCACCACCTGCACCTGCGGCGGCGCCGAGTTGACCCGCACCTGCGGCTGCGCCAGCGCCACGCTCACGTCCGGCTGCGGCATGCGCACGATGATCTCAGGCTGCGGGATGTCCACCCGCACCGTCGGCTGCGGCTGACGCACGATGATCTCGGGCTGCGCCTGGTTCACCGTCACCTGAGGCTGCGCCTGGCGCACCGTCACTCGAGGATCCGCAGGGTCGACGCGGATCGTGGGAGCTGCCTGCTGCAATACAATGCGGGAGCCGTCTCCCGTGGGGCGGGCAGTGCCGGAAGGATCAACCGCGAAGGCGACGATCGCCACTCGAACGTTCGGATCGACGTCGCGGTACTGCGAGGCCGATTGTTGGTTATAGGTCTGAAGTCGTGGTAAATCATTCGCGCCTGTCATCATCAGACGGTTATTCTGATGCGCGAGACGGCTGGAGGGTATCAGCACCTCGCCATTGCCGGCTGCGACTACTGCGTAGGTCTGGTTGTCTCGGCCCTGCACCACCCGGGTGATGCGCCCGATCTCCTGGCCAGACTGGCTGAAGAGGGTCTGGTTACGCATCTGGGATACGACGAGGCTCAGGTTCTGCTGGGCTTGGCCGGCCTGCTGATTGGCATTGGGCTGCGAAGCAGGGTTGCTGGATTGCGCCATCGCCCCGAGAGGGATGAGCGCTGTGGTCCCCAAGAGGGCCGCGAACATCGTAAGTTTCATCATAAATCTCCATTGCTGGTCGTTCGGAATCTCAGTTCCGACACGCACGCTGAAAGAGTAATGACGTGCTCAGGCGAGCAGTTGCTTAGAGATCGGGTGAGTTTGTACGCGCGCGGACAGTCCGCCGATTATGCGAGCTTCTGGTACATTCTCCATCCTACTTCGATACACAGCAGACTTGCTGGCCTGTTCGGACATAAGATGCATCGTTACGTAGCTGTGGAGTTCTTGTCTGTGAAGTCCCACGACAAGTGCGGCCGACGTTGCATTTGAGCCGGACGGTATCTTCGCCAGCGCCTTGCCGTCGGCACGGGGCAGAGCACTCGGCACAAAAGCGGGTCCCCGGCAGAGTCATCAGACAACTGAAGCGGGCGCTTGGGGCCGGGAGAACGGAGTCCTGCGTCGGAGCAAC
>DASQEG010000324.1:0-2480 GCA_035633775.1 Bryobacteraceae bacterium | reverse complement strand
GATCTGACGGGAGCCGATCCCGCTGCAAGGCACCCAAGCAGCTCAAGAGAGGCAAGCTCCGGCTCGTGCGCATCGGCTGCACAAAGCACCCCCAGGGGCTCGGAGCCACGCGCGCCGACCGGGATCAGCCACGCACGGGCGCACTCGGAAAGCAATTCTGCCGTGTCGCCGAGTTCGCCCGCCGTTACTGCGCAGACCGTAGTTTCGCCTGATTCAATGGCGGAGCGAACCGCAGGTGCGGCATCCTCGGATCGAGCGATCCAGAGTGCCTTGGTTGCATACTCGCTCGCAGCTTCGACGAGAGTCCGCGACCATTCATCGTCATCGTCTGCCTGTCTAAGCCTTTGGGCGACTGAGTTAAACGCAGCCGCAGCGCTGTGCGCAGCCGAGATTCGGGCTTCACCCATCGCGGTCTCAGCAGCGTACGCGAGGGTTGCAACTTCCTCCTCAATCTGCTGCGTGAGCGATCGAGTGCGCTCGACGGAAGAACGGAAATCAGCCGCATTCGCCATCGCTGTCGATTGTAAGTTAGGGTGTAACGCGGGATGCTGATCCAGGGGGCGTGTCGAAGCGCACAGAGACCGTTCTGGCCGGCGACTTGAGTTCAAGCTCGATGCGTCCATCCGCACGCGAGCCGCCTTCGCCCAGGTAGCGCTCTCCCGCGATCGCTGCTTCCACGTCCGTCAGCTTCCATTGCGGCCCGCCGCGAGACACGGCTACTTCAAACTCACCCGATGCCGTACCCGCCGGGATGTCCGGGGAAGACACAATGGAACGCGCCTGAAATCTCCCGTCGGCTTTGAACTGAAGCAGGATCTCCGAACCTAAACCGCCGGTTGTAGCTGCACCTTCGAAATCCACCTGCCCGCTGTTCCAGTTGACGCGCCGCATCCGTCCTTCCAGCGTGTACCGTGGCTCCCCATCGCGAAGATCGGCAACGGCCGATCCGGACAGCGCCGCATCCTCGACCCGTGCATGCACATCGTCGAAGCGGATAAGACCGCCCGTCCACTGCACACGGGCAAACACTCCGCGCAATTTGACGTCAGCAGCCGAAACAGCGCCAATACGAAGCACACCCTGGGCACGGCGGCGGAGCATCCATTCAGGAATCGCTGACCGCAGTCGGAGCGTCCGGGCGAGAAACCCTCGCTCCGGCTGCAGTGCCGGCATCAACAGATCCTCTACCGCAGCGGCCTCGGTGTGAGGAATCGAAATGTCGAAGCGGTGCGGCGTTCTGTCACCAGGCGTATAACGATAGTGACCGAAACCTTCCAGGTCCCCGCAGCGAAAGTGCATCTGCCGAACTGCCAGTCCTCCGTCCTTCAACTGAACACGACCGCTTTGGAGGCGTACGGGATGAGCAAGGCCGTCCATCTTTGCCGTGGTATTCCGGGCCTGTAAATCTGCTTTCCACTCGGACCCTGAATACTCGAGTGTGCCGCTCCAGAGCCCACCATCGAAGTATCTTGCCAGCGGCAGATCCGTGCGGCGACCAAGGGCTGAGAGCTTCAGGTTACGACCGCTGAGGCGAACTGAAAGCGCCTCCCGAAACGGCGCATAGGAACCTTCCATCTGTACCGATGCGCCGGCTTCGGCCAGCAGGGCCGGCGCGAGTTGAACTTCGTCACCCGCTACCAGCAGCGTCGCCGACGGAAGCGAGAACGCAGGGCCGTCGTCGAGCTTAACGGTCGCACCTTCGATATTCATCTGGCCGTGCATGCCAGAAGAACTGTTGTACGTGACCGTCCCGGCAGCGTTCCCGTCGATCGCTACACCTGGCGGGATTGGTGTGCCAACATGCCGCGCGAGGGTCAGCAGGGTCGACGCCGCTACGGAAGACGTACTCATTTCGACGGTCCATCGCGGCTGCATCAGGAAGTGGGCGACGAGAACACGGAGCGAAACCGGAGCCCCGGCGTTGTCACCGGGCGCGGCGTCAAGCTCAAACCGCTGCCCGAACAGATCGGCACTACCGCGGAAGTTCATCGACCAGGATCCGCCGTGGCCTTCGATCAGATTCCACCTGTGGACATCCTTCAGCTCGAAACGTCCCTTAAAGGATGGCTTGTGGGCTTCTCCGCTCACGCGCGCACGGCCCGCGATTGTGCCATGCAATCCCAGCGAGCGGCCACGCGCCAGAGTCACGAAGTCTTCAACGGGACTCTCCTCCAGGCGCATGTCGACATCAATCTTGCCTTTGGACCATCTTCCCCGGCCGCTGAACAGGCCGTAACCGCCGGCGGCGCGATCGGTGCGCGCAGGTGCACCTGAAAATCGGATGTCTACACCACCCGCATTCGGCGTCACGGTCAGATCGGTGTCGGTGAGGTAAAAGCGCGACTTTACGTTGTCGAACTTAAAGTCAATGCGTCCATCGCTCACCTGAATCTCAGGAAACCTTGCGTGTTGTCCACCTTTCAACGTACCTTGCATCAGAGCCGCGATATTCCAGCCGCCCTGCCCGCTGCGGGCCCGAT
>DASQEG010000323.1:0-4575 GCA_035633775.1 Bryobacteraceae bacterium | reverse complement strand
AGAAGCAGGACTCGATGGCGAACGCCGCCGGTCAGAGACTGGCCCAGCAGGACAGCAACTGCTCGAAAATTCCGATTCGCTGTCGGTGAGGCTGCACGGAAGCTCGGGGCAAGCGCCGTCAGTTCCGCCTGTGCCTGCTCTATCGGCGTACCTGACCGCAGCCGCGCAACAACGTTCAAATACCGCAGTTCGCGTCTGTGCCATGCTTCCAGACTGAACTGCAGGGGCCGCCAGAACTGCGCATCCGGGAAGAGGAACTGAAATCTTCGCGGAGCGACCCCAACGACTGTCCAGGACTCTTCGCCGAGTTGCAAGTTGTGTCCGATGATGTCCGCACGACCGCCCAAGTTGCGCTGCCACAGTTCGTGGCTGATCACCACCACGCGAGCCCCAGCGTTATCGGCTCCAAAGAAGCGGCCCATGGAAGGCTTGATGCCAAGGACGTCGAAGAAGTCGGGCGTAACGTTTACGCCCGTGATCCGCTCAGCCGTTCCGTCCGCGGACAGGGTTGCGTCCGTACGGTGGAACAGCGACATCCCTTGATAACTCTTCGAATCTACCTTCAATTGTCTGTAGTTGCCCGGAGATGTGTCACTTTGCGGAAAGCCCTCCGAAGTACGATCTTCGAACAGCAACACTAGTTCCCGTTCACTGGCGTAGGGCAGCGGCCGCACTAGCACGGCGTGAACGAGTGAGAACACACTCGCACATACGGCAATGGCAATCGCTAGCGTGCCCGCTGCCAGTCCTGTCCATCCGGGGTTCTTCACAAGGTTTCGCAACGCGACACGCACGTCCTGCAGGAAGCCTTCCATTCCTGGCACCAGCCATGCCTCGCGGCTCCGCTCTCGAAGCACCATCGTGTTTCCGAAGTCGATGGCCGCGGCTCGTCGAGCCTCGTCAGAGCTCATACCCCGCTCAAGGTTCTGCTGGCGGCGCATCTCGACATGAAATGCCATCTCCTCGTCGAGTTCACTCGCCCACTGATCATGACGTGCTCGGGTGAAAGACAACCGGCGGCGGAGTTCACCGAGCACTCCGAGCAGTGTACCCATAGAGAGACTATGGAAGATTGGACCGGCTTTGTCAAGCAGCCGTGTTGTAGTATCGGCACATGCCCGCAATCACGCGCCGTTCCCTGATGCTCACCGCAGCGGGACGGGCGGTCGCGGCATCGGCCGGCGCACCGCGGCTGTTGAAGCCTAAAGCTCTGGCACTGGGCGACACGGTAGGGCTGATCACGCCCGCGACGTACGTCGTCGATCCGGACTCCATACAACTGGCCGAGCGCACGGTTGCGTATCTGGGACTAAAACCAAGATTCGGCCGCAATGTTCGGAAACGCAGCGGGTACCTGGCGGGCACGGTCGAACATCGACTGGAGGATCTGCACGCGATGTTCGCCGACCCGGATGTGAAGGCGGTTCTTACCATTCGCGGGGGATATGGATCGGGCCACCTGCTGGACCGCATTGACTACGATCTGATCCGGCGCAACCCGAAGATCTTCGCCGGATACAGCGACATCACGGCCATGCACCTGGCCATTCACAAACACACGGGACTGGTTACGTTTCACGCCCCCGTACCGCTCTCGGCATTCAGCGAGTACACGCTGGGGCACTACAGGCGCGCCTTGTTCGAGACAAAGCCTCTAGGAACGCTCCGGAATCCTGCGGAGACTAATGAACTGCGCCCCAGGCACACGACCCGCACCATTCGCCCGGGGCGGGCACGGGGTCCCCTGGTCGGTGGCAACCTCTCTCTGGTGATTGCGACGATGGGGACTCCGTACGAGATTGAGACTCGAGGACGAATCCTGTTTCTGGAGGATACAGGTGAACAACCGTACCAGATCGACCGCATGCTGACGAACCTGCGTCTTGCAGGAAAGCTGAAGGAAGCAGCCGGCATTGTGTTCGGCGAATGCAACGATTGCGGGCCGCGGGAATACCAGCCTTCGTTTGCTTCAACCCTGTCTCTCGGCGAGGTGCTCGACGACATTCTGGGCTCAGCAGGCGTCCCTGTGTTCACTGGATTGACGATTGGCCACACATCCGACCAGCTGACGCTGCCGATCGGAGTGATGGCAAGCCTGAATGCCGACGACGGCAGCTTGACCATAGAGGAGGCCGCTACCGTATGAAGACACTGGTCATTTCCGCTCTGCTGTCGATGCCGCTCCTGGCTCAGCCTGTTACCGAACCGCTGTACAACGGCCCGGCTCCCGGTGCACTCGGCGACGAAGATCGGGACAAGCCTTCGCTGACGCGCTACCTTGCCGATCCTGCAAAGGCAACCGGCACCGCCGTTATCGTCTGCCCGGGTGGCGGCTATGGAGCTTTGGCGATGAATCACGAAGGTCAGGAGATCGCCGAGTACCTGAACAACCTCGGTGTCTCGGCGTTCGTGCTGAAGTACCGTCTCGGTCCGCGGTACCGGCACCCGGCACCACTGAACGATGCACAGCGGGCAATGCGCACGGTCCGCAGCCGGGCGTCGGAGTTTCGCATCCGGCCAGACCGCATCGGGATCTGGGGATTCTCAGCCGGAGGCCACCTGGCGTCCACGGTAGCGACTCATTTCGATGCCGGGAATGCAAACGCAAGCGATGTCGTCGACAAGGCAAGCTCGCGCCCGGACTTCGCGATACTTGCGTATCCCGTGATCAGCCTGAGCACCGAGTATGTGCACAAAGGCTCGAGGCGAAACTTGCTGGGCGAGACACCCGACGAGAAGCTTCTCGAGTTCCTCTCGAACGAAAAGCGGGTTACGCCCAGGACCCCGCCCACATTCCTCTTCCACACGGACGAGGACTCGGGCGTACCGCCGGAGAACAGCGTGCTGTTCTACCTTGCGTTGCGCAAGGCGGGAGTACCTGCCGAGCTTCATATCTATGAGCGCGGCAAGCACGGCGTCGGGCTGGCACCTTCAGACCCGGTGCTCGCCTCGTGGGCGCAGCGGCTATCCGACTGGCTTCGAATTCACGGCTGGCTCACGCGCGCACCGCAGCCTTAGCGAATAATCGTAAGCAAATTGCTGAAGTCGTCGGTCCAGGGCCTGAGGTTGTCGTTTCTCGGGATCGGACTCGATAAGTGGGCCAGCTGTGATTGCAGTTCCTTGTCGCGTGTGACGATGACCCAACTTGAGACATAGATCCCGCTGACCGGCTCCCTTGAATTGTGAATCAGGATCGAAGCGGCCTGGTGAGCACCCGCCGTCAGGTGGACGACCGGCTCGAGTTCCAGATGCTTGTTCGTTGTGTGCACCGCAATGGCGCCCCGGGGCGACAGGTGGCGGAAGTATTCGGCGAATGCCTCGCGAGTGAGCAGGTGTACCGGAATGGAGTCCCCGGAGAACGCGTCGATGATCAGCAGGTCGAAGTCGCGAGGCTGCTGGCTGCTCATTGTCAGCCTCGCATCACCGCCGTGAACTTCCACCGTCCCGGCTGTTTCCCGAAGATAGAGGAAGCGTTCGCGGGCAATATCGACAACAGCCGGGTTGATCTCGTAGAACTCGAAGTGATCACCTTTGCGTGCATACGCGGCCATTGTGCCCACACCGAGGCCAACCACACCCACGCGTACCGGACCCCGCTCCTGGAGCGTCTTAAGCGCGATTGCGGCGCCCGATGCTCTCCCGTAATAAGAGGTCGGTATGGCGCTGCGATCCTTGCGGGTGAACTGCAGCCCATGCTGGATGGACCCGTTGAAGAGAGCACGCTGGCGAAACTCGCCTTCACCTGTGTCCGCGGTTCGGATCGCACCGTAGAAGTTGCGCAGCCGCAATCCGTCTCCCGCTTTCGGGTCTACGAACACGGAAGCCAGAGCGGCAGCAGCGCTCACAAAGCCGATGCGCGCGACACGTTTCGACGCGAGGCCATACAGTAGCCAGAGGGCGAGCAGAACGCAGGCCAGGATGCCGAAAGGCAGTTCCAGGTAGTCGTTAAAGATGCGAGGAGCGAGCAGTCCGACAAACAAGCCGCCGCACGCACCTCCGGCCGAGATAACAAGGTAATACGCGGTCAGCAGTCGTGGATCCGGCTTCAGGCGGGCAAGCTCGCCGTGACAGAAAAAGCAGCAGATGAACAGGCCGCTCATCAGCGCAGGAACGATTAGCTTGATATTGAGGTATCCCTGCTGAGAAACGACGGCTACCATGGCGGCCCATGCGAGTGGCAGGATCCAGCGCATCCACGATCGCCGGTACCAGCCGTCGCCGTCGAAGCAGAGGACGAACGTAAGCAGGTACAACGCCAGCGGCACGATCCACAGGAACGGCACTGCCGCAACGTCCTGGCTAATCTGATTACCGACCGCAAGCCAGAGCACTGACGGCACCGCGGCCAGTGCAAACCAGGTCGCCACGTCAGCCATCGAAGGGCGTTCATGCCGTTCCGGATCCGGCGACGCCCGCCTCCAGCTCAGCACTCCGCAAAGCACGCAGCCGGCGGCAAAGAGAACGAAGCCGGCCGACCAAAGCACCAGTTGCGTAGTGACGGGGAGGTAAGGCTCAATCAGGACGGGGTATGAAAGCAGCGCTACGAGCGAGCCGAGATTGGACACCGCGTAAAGC
>DASQEG010000322.1:0-2873 GCA_035633775.1 Bryobacteraceae bacterium | reverse complement strand
GGATTAAAACTCAGGGCAGCACGATATTTCTCTGCTGCTTCAACCAGCTTGCCCTGTTTCTGCAGTTCGGCACCTTCGTTATTCAGGTTTACGGCCACAAGAGCATTCTGGCTGTCCCGATCACGACTGCGGATCAGTTCGGAAAGTCGAGCCTTCACCTGGTCGGCCCTTTCGGTCTGACCCGCTTCACGCAATGCACGCTGCAGGTTATTCAAAGCCGTCTGATCGTCAGGAGTCAATTTCAGAGCCTGCTCAAGATGATGAACCGCATCCACCGGCTTTTCGAGTCGCAGATAAAGTGACCCAAGTCTCGTCTGGGCAACCGCCCCAGCCGGATTGACCTGCACCGAGCGCCGCAGAGCAGCCAATGCCCCGTTGTCGTCACCCATCTTCTCCCGAACCTGCCCCAGAGCGGACCAGGCCTCTGACAGCCGTGGCTGCAGCGCTACAGCACTGCGTAGCTCGGATTCTGCCTCCTTCAGCGCACCGGACGCAGTATGCACTCGGGCCCGCAAATATCTCGTATATGCTCCTGCCTCTTTCTGGCCGTACAACTGAATGGCCCGGTCCAGTTGCTTCGCGGCACCGCCCAGATCTCCGGCCTCTAAGAGCACCAGTCCCAGGTTTTCGCGTGCCTGAGCAAGCTTGGGGTCAAGCCTTACAGCTTGCTTGAACTCCTCGCGAGCCGCTTGCAGATCCCCGACATCAGTCAGCGCTTCTCCCAACGCGTTGCGCGCCATCGCGGATCGCGGCCGTAAACGGACCCCTTCCCGGAGATGCAGTATCCCGTCAGCAGCCTCCCCGGACTCCGACAACAGACTTCCCAGTAGCAGCCGCGCGTCGGCATTCTGTGGATGTTTGTTGACCTCTTCCCTGAGCAACGCCATGGCCTCTGGGCGTTTGTCACCGGCCAACAAGTCCCATGCCTGATCGACAGGGGGCTTCTGCGCAAACAGAAGTCCTATAACAGCCACCAGCGTCGCATTTGGCAGCAGGCCCAATTTTATGTTCTCCGCCAGACCTGCTGATCGACAATGCCGGCCCCTTCTTTGAAGGAGATCAGTCGGTCGACTTCGACCCTATCAAATTTCTCGACAACACCCGAGGGCCATCGAACCTCGATATCAGCCTTCGTCGAGCCGCCCAGACCAAAATGGAGACGTCGATCGTTCACCGAGAGATAAGATGACTGAGCCATCACTTCCTGCGTCTGCATCCGGTCGTTATAGCGAACCGTAACGCGCGCTCCTATGGCGCTGCGGTTGGATCTGGTTCCCTCAAGCTTCACCTTGATCCAGTGATGATCGCCCGTGACATCGTTCCGCAACAGGGACGGGGGCTCGTTCACGTTCACCACCACAATGTCAACGTCACCATCGTTGTCGAAATCACCGAGGGCGCAGCCGCGGCTCGAATGAGCAACTTGCAGGTCCGGTCCTGCTACACCGATCAGTTGTTCAAACCGGCCGTCTCCTAAATTGCGAAAAAGCACGCGGGGAGTCTTGTGGGGTGAGCCCGGCAGCTTCTTCTCCGCTTCCGGGTAGATGTTTCCGGTGACCCAGAAGATATCGGGTGCGCCGTCGTTGTCAAAATCCGCCACGCCCACTCCCCACCCGACGTAGCGTGTTTCCACTCCAAGCCCGGAGCGCACCGCCGCGTCGCGGAAGCTCCCCTTGCCGTTGTTGATGTACAGCGCAACCGTATCGTCCTGGAAGTGCGTCTTGATGATGCCCAACCTGCCGTTGAGTTGAAAATCCCCAACTGCAACTCCCATGCCAGCCTGCTCCATGCCGTCATCGCTTAAGGCCGCGCCGCGTTCCAGCGCCGCTTCGGTGAAAGTTCCGTCCTGGTTGTTGTGAAACAGAAGGCTCGGAGTCGAGTCACAGGCGACATAGATGTCCGGCCAGCCGTCTTCATCGAAGTCCGCCGCGATTGCCGTCAGACCGTAACCTCCCGGTACCTTGCGGATCCCCGCCGCTTCAGTCACGTCCGTGAACGTCCCATCTCCGTTGTTGCGATAAAGTGAGTGCTCGCCATACGGCAAGCCCCGCGGACCGCAGTTCACCAGAACGCCCTTGTAATTGCAGCTACCCGCGCTTCCCGCACGAGGAACGGACCGGTAGTCGAACATGAGGTAGTTGGATACGAACAGGTCCGGCTTGCCGTCCCGATCATAGTCTACGAACGTGCAACCTGATCCGAACCGAGTCGTGCCGGACCACAAGTTCGCCTCTTTGGTCACATCCGTGAATGTGCCATCGCCGTTGTTGCGATAGAGCACGTTCTGACCCCAGTACGTGACAAACAGGTCGTCATACCCATCATTGTTGTAGTCGCCGGCCGTTATTCCATATGCGTAGCCGGTCCGGAAAAGCCCAGCCTTCTCCGTTACGTCGTTGAAGGTGCCGTCACGCTTGTTCCTGTATAAGCGGTTGGATGCTCCCGCGGGCGGATCACCGAAGCGCGAGCCGGACAGCACGAAGATATCCAGCCAGCCATCATTGTCAAAGTCGGTGAATGCCACTCCGCCACCAACCGCTTCGATGATGTAGTCAACCCGATCTGAGTGGCCGGCGATGACGGGATGCTTCAGCCCCGACCCGGCGCTTACGTCCGTGAAGCGGGCGTGAAATGGACGGCCGGACGGGGCGGCCCGCGGAACAGCTTTGACAGTTCTGGAGGCCATCCCGGTGCTCGGGGCACCAGTCCCTTGCCCAATCAATGGACCTGCGGCCAGGAGACAGAGAAGGCTGCGCCGCATGATCGAGAACATATACGCAGGATAAAAGACAAGCGGCGGATCCCGTCAGGAACCCGCCGCATCGAACGGCAATCGTCGACAGTCAGAGCAGGCTCAGAACCGTATCTTTAGT
>DASQEG010000321.1:0-7252 GCA_035633775.1 Bryobacteraceae bacterium | reverse complement strand
AAAGTCTTTACATGTAAGCAAAAACGTCGTCCCCCTTGCGCCGGAAAAGCCTTGTCAGCCGTTCTCGCAGTTGCAAGCGCGCACGCAGCAATCTGCTTTTCACTGCGGGTACGGAAATTCCGAGTGCTTCCGCAGTTTCCTCGGTTGACAGTTCTTCGATGTCACGAAGTACAAAAACGGTGCGAAAACCCGGCTTCAGGCTGTCCACCGCGCGACCCAGAATGTCCCGCAGTTCTTCCTGCGAGTACCGCTTTTCGGGATCGTCCTCCCAGACTGCAATCTCACGCGATACCGTGTCCTCCTCGGTCTCGTGCGGCTCGTCGAGCGACACGGTCCGGTCTGACTTCCGCTTGCGCAGTTTCATCAGCGCTTCGTTTACGGCGATGCGTACGATCCACGTGTAGAACTTGCTCTGCCCCTGAAAGCTGTCGAGGTTCGAATACGCTTTCAGAAACGCCTCCTGAAGTACATCCTCCGCATCCTCATCGTTTTGGGTGATGTTGCGTGCCAAACGATAGATCTTGCGCTCGTACTTGTCAACCAGGCGCGTGAAGGCTTCGGCGTCGCCCTGCCGGGCGCGTTCGACGAGATCCTGCTCTTCGTTATTTTCCAGTGGCGGGGCTGTGGTCATGGAGCCGGGCTCCCTCCCCCAGTACACCGGGAGGTTCCCTCACATCATAGACGATTCAACAGCGCTGACTGGCCTAATCTCTACACGCGCAATTCGCTTGCGGTCCATCTCCATGATCGTGAAGCGCCGCCCGGCATAGTCAACCGTCTCACCAGCCGCCGGAATCGAGCCGAGGTGGAACAACAGAAAGCCGGCCAGAGTTTCGAATCCGGCATCGGAGGGAATGTCGATTCCCCACTGCGTCTGCAAGTCGCGGATGGGCGTTGCCCCTTCAAGTTCGATTACGCCTGCCAGCGTATCGGGCTCAGTTCGGAAACGCTTCTCGTCGTGCTCATCTTCGAACTCACCGAAGATCTGCTCCAGAGCATCTTCAAGCGTGACCAGGCCGCTGATCGTGCCGAACTCGTCCACCACGAGCGCCATATGCGCGTGACTGCGTCGAAACTCATCGATGAGCTGGTTGAGCGGTTTCGTCTCAGGCACAACAAGCGCCTTGTTGATGATGCGTCGAAGCCGGAACGGTCGCGCGGGGCGGCGCCTCTCAATGGCCGAACGGCGCTCATTCCAAACGCGGATCAGGTCCTTATAGTGCAGGGTGCCGATGATGTTTTCAGGCTTTCCTTCATAGACGGGAAATCGCGAATACAAGTGCTCGAGAAACAGATGGAGCACCTGGTCGAGGGTGGCGTCAACGGAGACCGAAATTACTGCTGTGCGCGGCACCATTACCTCACGTGCGTAAAGCTCGCCGAGATCGAGCACGCGACTGAGCGTAGAGCGCTCAAACTCGTTTAACTCGCGCCGGCTGGTGCTGATGATGTACTTGAGCTCCTCGGCTGAGTGCCCGCCTGCGTGCTGTTCGCCGCTCAGCCCGATGGCGCGGCTGAGCGCTGTGGACGTCTTCTCAATCGCCAGCACAAACGGCTCCGAGATGCGATAGAAAACCAGCAGCACGGGGGAGACGAGCACGGCCACCCTGTCAGCCTTCTCGATCGCCAGGTTCTTCGGTACGACCTCGCCAAAGACAACGTGCAGAAAGCTCATCACCAGGAAGGACAACGTGAAGGCCAGACCGTGAAACAACGTGGCCGTGCTTTCCGACGTGACCGGCGCAAACACTGCCGTGAGCAGGTTGAAGAACGACTCCTCACCGGCCCACCCCAGACCAAGGCTTGCCAGAGTGACGCCTACCTGGACTACGCTCAGCAGGCGCTCCGGGTTGGCGAGCAGGCTCAGCGCTGCCTGCGCACCGACGTCGCCCGCGTCGGCAAGCTGCCGCAGGCGGGACTTGCGTGTGGAGAGGAGCGCTGCTTCAGCGCCCGCGAAAAAACCGTTCGCTGCGACGATGATGGCCAGAAGCAGGAACTGCCAGACGTCCCCCATGGTGGATGTAACTTACTCCTGTACAATCGGATTTGCGCCTGCAGGCAGTTCTTAAATATCTTAACGGCCTTATCGCGCTGCTGCTTCTAATCGCTCTGGGTGCCGGCTTCTACTGGGTCTGGAGACCGATGCCCAAACGCTCGGGAACGGTGTCCGCAGCCGTTGCAGGTGCCGCAACCGCGACTCGCGATGACCTCGGCGTACCCCTTATCAAAGCGTCCTCCATTGAAGACGCTCTCTTCGTGCAGGGCTATGTCACGGCCCAGGACCGTATGTGGCAGATGGACGCGATCCGGCGGCTTGCTTCGGGGCAGTTATCAGAGGTACTCGGTTCACGAACGCTGGAGCTGGACCGCGAAACGCGCAAGCTGCGCATGGGAAGACTTGCCCATTTCCACGCGCGACGACTCGCGGCTGACGACCGCCGCTGGGTGGCTGCGTATGCCCGCGGTGTGAACCACTACATCGATACACATCGAAGGAATCTACCTCTCGAGTTCACGCTTCTCGGCTACGAACCCAGAATGTGGACCATCGCCGACACGATGCTGGTTGCACTACAGATGCACCGGGATCTGACAACTATCTGGCGCACCGAACTGGCCAAAGCTGCCGGACTAGCGGTGGCCCGGCATCCAGATTTACTGCATCAACTCTTGCCGCAGCGGCTTGGGACAGGTCTGCATCCGGGCTCCAACGCGTGGGCGATCTCGGGCAAACACACGGCGTCAGGCAAGCCGCTGCTCGCGAGCGATCCTCATCTTGAATACAACTCGCCGTCCACCTGGTACATGACGCACCTGCAGGCGCCCGGGCTCAACGTCAGAGGCGTGTCACTGCCTGGCATCCCAGGCGTCATCATCGGTCACAACGATCGTATTGCATGGGGCATCACGAACCTGCAGTTTGATGTTCAGGATTTGTACATCGAGCAACTGGATACAAGAACAGGACGGTACCTGCACCGCGGGCAGCCGCTGCAAGCGCGGCAGGAATATGAGCTCATCCGCGTGAAGAACTCCAGGCCTGTCGAGTTCACGAACTTAATTACCGTGCACGGGCCCATGTGGCAGTCGGTAGCCGGGCGCGCACTGACCCTCCGCTGGACCGCGGCAGAGGATGCCACCTTCGCCTTCCCCCTCCTTGATTTGAACCGCGCGACCGATTGGCAGAGCTTTCGCGCTGCCCTGGCTCGTTTTCCCGGGCCCGCACAGAACTTTGTGTACGCAGATGTGAATGGCAACATCGGCTATCAGGCAGCAGGCTCCCTGCCGATCCGCAGAAGTTTCAAGGGCGATGTTCCAGTGGATGGAGCGTCCGGTCAGTTCGAATGGGAAGGCTTTGTGGCGTTCGAGGATCTTCCGACGGCATTCAACCCTCCTGACGGGCGCATCGTCAGCGCCAATCAGGACCCGTTCCCGACGGACTGGAAGTACGGGGTCAACGGTAACTTCGCATCACCACACAGAGCGCGGCAGATTCGAAACATTCTCGCAAGCCGCGGCGCCTGGACACCGGAAGAGATGGTCGCCATCCAGAAGGATGTGTACTCGGGCTATCTCCACTACCTGGCACGGGTTGCTGCGGCAGTTCCAGGCGCGGATCCCCAGGCCGCGCGCATCCTGAAAGCGTGGAACGGCCAGATGGAAAAGGGGCAGGCTGCCCCGCTGATTGCCCATCTTCTGTCACAGCAGTTGCGGATCGAGCTGGCGAAACGGGCGGCGGGTCAACCGTTGACCGAACAGGCATGGCCGTCGGCAATGGCCGTTGAAGCGCTGCTGCGAGCCCGCCCGCGCGAGTGGTACCCGGATTGGAACCAGCCTGTCGCGCAGAGCCTCGCCGCCGCAATGGATGAAGCGAGACGGCTGCAGGGCCGTGATCCGAACACATGGGACTGGGGCAACTTCCTCACACTGGAGCTGAAGAACCCCATCGTCGCGCAAATCCCATGGATCGGGACCTACCAGGGCGTCGACCGCGCGGCCATGAGCGGTTCGGGCACCTCGGTCAAGCAGACGCAGGGCCGGCTTGGTCCATCCATGCGTTTCGTTGCCGACCTGAGCAACTGGGATAACTCGCTCAACAACATCACTCTTGGGCAGAGCGGACACGCGTTTGGGAAGCACAGCAGAGATCAGTGGGACAGATACTACGTCGGCCGAAGCTTTCCAATGCGCTGGTCGAATATCACAGGGGATGCGCTGGAATTCAGGCCACAAAAGTAAACGGCATGGAAGTAACAATCACGGCCAGCGGTCGTCGGCTTACGTTAGCGGGCAGCGTGCCCGAGTACCTGCAGCCGATGTCGGACTGGAACGCGGACTCCGGCGTCGTCGCGCAGGTGACGAAGGACCTTCCCCGAGGCGCGCTTTGCCTCGACATCGGAGCAAACATCGGAGCAACGGCCGTGCCTCTCGCCGTTCAGCGGGCTGACTGCCGCATCGTCGCTTTTGAGCCTGTTCCCGAGAACGCGGAGTTCCTGCGGGCAAATCTTCGGGTGAACCGCATCGAAAACGTCGAGGTGGTCGAAGCCGCAGTCAGCGACGTCGCAGGTGTTCTTCCGCTGTCGAACAACGGGCCTTACTCGATGGTGGCGCCCGGATCCAACCTTCACTGCCGCAGTGTCACGCTCGACGAGTACGTACGTGAGCCTGTCGCGTTCATCAAGATCGATGTCGAAGGTTACGAACCCAACGTATTCGCCGGGGCGCGCAGGGTGTTCGCCGAACACAGGCCGTTGGTGCTGATCGAATTCAACACCTGGTGCATGCTTGTGCATGGCTATAATCCAGTCGCATTCTCCGCTGCGATCTGGTCGGCTTGCGATGTGCTCGCGTTGTACTTCATGGACCAGGCGTTACCAGCGCCCGGCAACCCGCACGAGCTCGCGCACCAGAATATCGTGGCGCACGGGTCAGTGACGGACGTTCTATTGCGGCCGAGGACAGAGCTTCCTGGTCTCGATGACATGGCGTATGGCCCAGAGGTCGCGCGACTACGGCGAGAGCTGACAGCTCTTCGCGAGGCGCAGACCGTACGGCAGACTCGGTAGAAATGGTCTTTTCACCTGTTCCTGAACCAGAGCTCAATGAAGCAGCAGCTCGAACGTGACGGCCGGCTGCTGCTGCACGTAAAGGCACAACCGAAAGCATCGCGCGACGGAGTGGTGGGCTGGATGGAAGACGGCGCGCTGAAGGTGAAGGTGACGGCGGCGCCCGACCGAGGCAAAGCAAACGCAGCGATCTGTCGTCTGCTGGCCGAGTGGCTGGACGTCCCTCCGAGTCACGTCCGCGTCGTTCGCGGCGAGACCTCGCCGCAGAAGCTGATCGAGGTGGTTCGTTAGGGCTTGGCCGGCTGCAGATCGGTCACAAGCTGGCGCACGACTTTGTCCGCAACATCAGCACTCGCGCCGCGGAACTTCGCACCATGACTCTCCTGCGTCGTCGACCACAGGATCTCGCCGTCGCGATCGACCAGCCGAATGGCAGCAGTTGCCTCGTGCTTCCGTTCGGCAATGCGCGTGGACTCCTGGTGGCCCACCCCTGCATTCATTCCCGGGATCACGTCTCGTGTCGACCGCGAGGTGCCAACGCGAGCGCTGACACTTTCGCTCTGCTGGAACATGTCGGTATAGATCAGGTCCTCGGCTGTTCCCCGCAGGAACGCATCCGCTTTATCCGCATTCTCGGTGACGATGAACACGCGCGTGGCCTGCAGCGCGTTGATGATCATGTCGCGAATCGGGCCGGACGCCTCTCCGCTCAGCTTCTCAACATGGATGCGGCGCACCCTGCGCATCCGCTCCGCCCCGCTGTGCTCTTCCGCGGCCAGGCAGCCCACGACCGCAGCAAGCGCCAGTAGCGACCGATTCGTCATCTCAACCCTTTCCAGCCTTGCGTGCTTCAGCATCCTGAAACTCCACTTTCAATCCTGTACGTGCCTCCAGCGCCACGAGCACGGCGCGAATGTCACCTTTATCCACCTGAAAGACCATCGCCTGCTGCTTTCCCGCGCTGTCGGCATAACCAATGGTGAGAAAGTGCTTGCGAGCTTTGCTCAGCAGGAACAGCGGTGAGATCGCCATTGCAAGCCCGAGCCTCCGGTTCACGTTTTGCCCGTACTCGAGCAGATTCACCTTGTCCCACGCCACGTTCACCTGCCGTTTGCCGCCGCGGAATGAAAAGAAGCTCTCATCGGTGGTATCGATCTTGCCGCCGCAGCCTTCAGGCAGAACCGCAACAGTTCCGCCGGAATACCGTGCGGGCGCACCCTTGTCAGCGGCCTCGGCAAGGCCAAGCGTAAACAGCAGCAGAAACAGCGGCACGAGGTGTAAGTGGGTTGGGCGCGGTAGAATTCTCGGCTGAATGCGACATCTCGTCCTTTGTCTTGCGGTCGGCTGCTGTGCCTTCGCCGAAACACTGATCATCGGCCACAAGTGGGCGGACTCTGTTGGGTACTACGACGGAGAAAGCGGGAAACTGCTCGCAAGTGTGCCTGTAGGGCTCCGGCCACACGAGATGGCAACCTCCGCCGACCGCAAGCTCGTCTTCGTCACCAACTACGGCGTGAACACGTGGACGCAAACCGAGACGGGCACCAACACCGTATCGGTAATCGATCGGCAGAGTCGGAAGGAGGTGGGCCGCATCGACCTCGGTGACCACCATCGGCCGCATGGAATCGAACGCGGCTCCACTTCCGGGCTGCTCTACATTACGGCGGACTTTCCGCCTTCACTGCTGGTCGTAGACGCGCAAAAGCGTGCTGTAGTGAAGCGCTTCGATATCGGGCAAAAGGCGCCGCACATGCTGGCGATATCTCATGACGAGAAGCATGCGTGGGTCGCCAACTCCGGTTCAGGCTCAGTGACACGGATCACCCTGGACGGCAGTGTCCCGCCGAAACACATTGAAGTTGGAGGAGTGCCTATGGGCATCGCACTCGAAGAACAAAAGCGCCGGTACTGCTGGGTGGTGAACCGCACGGCCAATGAGCTGGTGGCGATTGACATGAAGACTGCTTCCGTGGCCCAGCGCGTGTCCGTGCCCGGGCAACCAGTGCGGCTGGTGCTCACGCCTGGTGACAACGCCATCATCGTAAGCCTCATCGGATCGGGTGAAGCAGCCGTGATCGATGCTGAGTCGTTCCGGGAGTTGAAGCGATTCAACGTCGGTGCGAATGCGGAAGGTTTACACTTTGACGCGCCTTCCGGGTTCCTGTACGTATCTGCCCAGGGCG
>DASQEG010000320.1:0-4124 GCA_035633775.1 Bryobacteraceae bacterium | reverse complement strand
GCCCTTGCAGCGAACCCGCGCCTCCTGCTTCTGGACGAACCATCGCGTGGTCTGGATACGCCGCTGCGAGCTGAGTTGTACGACATCGTTCGTCAGCTGCGTGCGGACTACCGTATGCCTGTGTTGCTGGTGACGCATGACCTGACGGAATGCTTCGAACTGGCGCAGACAATCATCGTGTTGCGCGATGGCCGCATCGTGCAGCAGGGTACCCCTGACGCCGTCGTCTCAAAGCCAGCAAGCCTCGACCTTGCCCGGCTGCTCGGTATCTTCAACATCGTGCCCGTGGAGATCCGCGCACTGGATCCGTCGCGCAACACCAGTGTCCTGCGCCTCGGCGACTTTGACATACAGGCCGAATACTACCCGGGGCGCCTCAAAGGCGACCGTGTTCACTTGCTCGTTACGCCCCGGCAGCTTCGCGCGATGCCGCGGTCCGGACGCCCTGCGCTGAATCAGGTGCCCGTGCAGCTGCGGCGTTATGTTGAGACAGCTGACTCCGTACGACTCGAGTTTACCGAGGGCCTGGAAGCGGAAATCCCTCGAACTGCGATTGACCGCAATAATGGTGAATGGCTGGTCGAGTTCCCGCAGCGAGGTCTGCGCATTCTGTGATCAAGAGCTTCAATGAGTACGTCACGCTCGCCGAAGCGGCACACGGACACATCTGCGCCGGGCAGATCCTGGGCCTGCGCATGGCGCTGCTCGGCTTGCGCCTGCTGGAGATTGGTGACCCGCTTGGTGCCGATCGCAAGCGGCTCGTCACCTATGTGGAGATCGACCGCTGCGCTACCGACGCGATCGGAGTGGTAACCGGCTGCCGCCTTGGCAAACGTGCTCTGAAGTTTCGCGACTTCGGCAAAATGGCGGCTACGTTTTGTGACCTTGCCGCGGATCGGGCTGTGCGCATTGTCGCAAAAGAATCCTCCAAAGATCGCGCACGTGAGCTGTATCCGAATGTCCAAAGTAAGGGTCAGGCACAGCAGCTTGCGTACCGGGAGATGCCGGATGAAGAACTCTTCGATCTGCGCTGGGTGCGTGTGACGGTAGGACCGGAGGATATGCCCGGATACAAAGGTCCACGGGTCAGCTGCGCTGACTGTGGTGAAGGCATCAACTTCAGCCGTGAAGTAGAGCTCGAGGGCAGAGTTGTTTGCCGCTCATGTGCCGGTGAGCGCTATTGGCAGCCGCTTTGACCACGTGCTACATCACAGACCGGTTCGGGTTCGGGGGCGACGTCCATGCCCTGCTTGGATGTATTGAACGCAATGCTCAGGCCGGCGTCAGCATGATCCAGATCCGGGAAAAGGATCTTGCCGCGCGGGAGCTGCTTTCATTGACACGACGAGCAGTCGCTGTCTCCGGGTCTGCATCGGTCCTCGTCAACGGACGTATCGATGTTGCCATTGCCGCTGGCGCTCATGGAGTCCACCTTCCGAGTGGCTCTATCCAGCCGCGACGCTGGCGAAGCATCGTGCCGGACAACTTTGTGATCGGACTCTCGTGTCACTCTCTCGAGGATGTCCGCGCCGCAGAAGGTGCTGATTACATCTTGTTCAGTCCGGTCTTCGAGTCACCCGGTAAGGGAAAGGCGGTGGGACTCGCTGCGTTGCGGCAAGTCTGTCAGGCGAGCCCTGTTCCAGTGCTTGCCCTCGGCGGGATCACACATGAGAACGCGCCTTCATGCATGGAGGCAGGTGCGGCCGGGTTCGCTGCGATCCGCATGTTTCAAGCTGCTGGTTAAACGCAGCAGCATGTTAAATTACCGGAAAAAGTGCTCCGCTCCGTTTTCTTCATTACACTGTTTGCTGCTGGTGTGGCCTATGGCAGCGTAATCTTCGAACCCGCCGGTGATGGACGTATGGCGCTGGTGCGCGGCAGCGCAGGCGCGGTCGTGTTGCGATCGGATCGAGCCGACTTTCAGACCGGGCCGGCATCGGTAGCAATGGTTCTTGACGGCGCACGGCAGCGGCGACCGTTGTTTGAGGAACCGCTGCCCGGGTTCAGCAATTACTTCAGCGGCAGCACACCTGGGCAGTGGCGCACCGGTGTTCCGCATTACGCGCGTGTTCGCTTTGCGGACGTGCTTCCCCGCGTAGACCTCGTGTACTACGGGCAGGAGAGCAAGCTGGAGTACGACTTTGTTCTCCGGCCGGGAGCGAACCCTCGTTCGATTCGGCTGTCGTTCCCTGGCGCCAGGAAAGTACGCGTTCGCGACGGCAACCTGGTGATCTCCACTTCAGATGGGCGCGAGCTCCTGCACAGGAGGCCGCTTGTTTACCAGCAAAGCCACCGGTGGCGAGCGGAAGTACCTGCGCGATGGCGCATTGACGGCGAGGGGCGCGCCCGTATCGAGCCAGGCGTTTATGATACGAGTAAGCCGCTGATCATCGATCCCGTAGTTGAGATGGCATCGTGGATCGGCAAGACCGGACAGGATGCCGCGTTTGCCATCGCCACCGACAGTGCAGGCAATGCATGGGTGGCCGGCGAAACCAACTCGCCGGATCTGGGGACGGGCGGAGCTTACCAGAGTGCTCGTGCACTGCCCACCGACGCTTTTCTCGCGAAAATCGCTCCGGACGGAGCAGTCCTGGCCATCACTTATTACGGTGGGAGCAAGTCAGACACCGGGCTCGGCGTAGCCGTCGACAGTAGCGGCAATGCCTACCTGCTGGGGGTAACTTCGTCGCCGGACTTGCCCGTGCCGGGCGCTGCGCAGGAAAGCTTCGCGGGCGGCGAACACGACGTATTCGTTGCCAAGTTCGACCCCTCGGCATCACGGCTGCTGTGGGCTACCTATGCAGGAGGGAGCCACGCCGAATGGGCCGGAAGCATCACAACCGATGCCGCCGGCAATCCGTGGATCACGGGTTGGACCCTGTCCGCCGATTACCCGCTTGCCGGAGCGCTACAGCGGGGAACGGCCGGGGGCGGAGGCGACGCGTTCCTTACGCGCATCGCCGCATGGGGCGGAAGTTTCACTTACTCGACTTACTTCGGTGCGGAAGGCATCGATCAGGGCAGCGGTGTGGCTGTGGACGGCGCCGGCAACGTACACCTCACTGGAATGAGCGAAAGCAACGCACTTCCAGTTACCCCCGCAACACTGCCCAGGAGGGCAGGGAAGGGCGATGCGTTTTATGCGAAGCTCGATCCGGTGCGGAACCAGCTGCTCGTGTGTACGTACGTCGGCGGAATGGGCGTGGATTACGGCGTTCGCGCAGCAACCGACCGCGACGGCAATGGTTACGTGGCCGGGTACACGCAATCAGCGGATCTGCGCATCACACCGGGATCATTTCAGACAAAGCCAGGGGGAGGAACGGACATCTTCGTCGCTCGAATCAACGCCGCGTCCGGAAATCTCGACTACGCCACTTACCTTGGTGGCAGCGGAGAAGACTGGCTCGGCGGGCTTGCGGTGGATGCTGCAGGAAGCGCATCCGTAAGCGGTTGGAGCAACTCGCGTGATTTTCCGCTGCGCACACCCGCACAAGGCGCCAACGCAGGCGGCGACCGGGCAAACACCGGCGGGTTCGATGCCGTAGCAGCACGGCTTTCTCCGTCGGGTGCGAACCTCGTGTATTCGACCTATTATGGCGGCGCGGGAGAGGACAGAGCTCTGGGCGTTGCTGTTGATGCAGCAGGCCGTACATGGCTTGCCGGAACCACGTCTTCACGAGACCTGCCGTCGGCGGCCGGCGCTTTTTCTGCCGGGCCGTTCACTGAGGAGGACGCGTTCGTCGTTAAGTTCTCCGCTGATGCAGGTGCGGTGTTCCTCACGGTAAACCCCGCAGCTGTGAACGTGACGGTTCGAAGTGGCGCGAATGGCGTGCCTCCAATTTCATTGCAGGTCCGCCCTTCCGCGGGTACGGTTCCGTTCTCGGTGAGCTCAGATGTTGGGTGGCTGCGTCCGGTGCAGACAACGGGAACCGCGCCGGCGCAATTGTCGGTGACACTCGAAAGCTTCTGCCTGCCACTTGGTGAGCACACCGGGAACATCGTCATCAGATCCGCCGCGGACACCGTGAGCGTGCCGGTGAAGGTCTCCGTCACGGCTGCGCCGACAATCACGGCAGTGACACCGCCAGCGCTAACGGCTGGTTCGCCCGACACACGCG